>NZ_DATAGQ010000157.1:0-4875 GCF_036263595.1 Geminicoccus sp.
GCCCTTGTCCTCGCTGCCGCTGGTCATGCCGGTGTCGGCCGCATCGTCCGTTCCGCGGATCGAGATGTCCGTGGCGGCGATTCCCAGCGAGATCAGCCCGTCGCGTGCCGTCTCCGCCGCGCCGCGCGTGTCGTACATCGCCGTCTTTGTCTGAGTCATGGTTCCAGTCCTTTCACTGCCACCGAAGGGCCGAGCTCCGGCTCATCCACCCGCCGTACCGTCGCATGCTCGGACCGGAGCGGGATCACCTGACGGACCGTCTCGGTCGTCACCCGCCTGGAGATCCGCAGCTCCTCCTTGAGCACCAGACGCGTCTCCACGACGAGCTGTTCTTCGACGACCGGTACCACCAGCACACCGTCTTCTTCGCGGATCGGCGGCACCTCATCGACGAAGCGGCCGATATTCGTGCGATCGACGCGGATTTCCTCCTCGTGGAGCAGGACGTCCACAAGTTCCTGTCTGGTCTCCACGGCGATCTCGATGCGCGCACGACCAAACTCGGCCGACCGCTTCTCGACACGAAGACGCTCTTCTACCAGCTCGACACGCTGGTCGTGTTGGTCGGGGATAGTTGGTTCAGCCATGCTGGACCAACGGTAAAGAGCAGTCGCAGTTCCTAACGTAAGTTAGGAGCATTCAGAAATGAGAGTGATATACAGTGATTACTTGTAGATGATGGACCGCCCGCTTGCGGTTACCGTGCTTGATCACGTTGTCCCGCGTGCTATCGATCCAAGGCCCGCCTGAACACGACTACACCGCAGGCAGGCAGCACGGCCGTGATCGCGTGGTTGGTCGAGAAGAGATCCTGCCCGCCACAGCCGATGCCCCAGCCGCCATACGTGGTGTCGTCGCTGCAGAGGAGTTGGATCCAGCGTCCGGGCGGCAGCCGCTCGTTGCCGATCGTGTAGCCATGCCGATAAGCGCTGTCGGCGAGGCTAGCGATGACCAGGATGTCCTCGTCCACGCCTTCCCAGCGCCGAAATGCGATGACGCGGTTCGCATCGTGGACGTGGAGGATGTTCAACTGGCGCGACCTGAGCGCCGGCTCGTTCAGGCGCAGCCGCACGAGGTCTCGATAGAACCTGAATAACGCCTGCCCGATGCCGTGGCGCTCGCCCAGGATGTCCTCCTTATGGTGGACGAAGTCGTTGTACCGGTAAGGCTTCTGCGCCCCGACTTCCTCGCCCATGAAGAACATGGGTGTCCCGGGTGAGAGCACGGTCAGGGCTGCTGCGAACCGGCAGCGCGCTTCCGCCCATCGCCGCGTCTCGCCCAGCAGCGGCGCACCGTTCACGGCGGTCACGATCGTCCGGGCGGAGCCGGCGGCATTGCCCGCCTCGTCATGCGACTCGTTGTAGACGACCTTCTTCAGGCGGCTCTGGTAGAGCGTGGCGGCGAAGGATTCAAAGGCGAGAGGCCGCTGGTCGCCCAGTCCCGCCGTTCGCAGCAACTTGGCATAGTTGGGGCCCTTTTCGCCGTCCCCCACCAGATGATGATAGAAGTCGGCATACCAGGTCGCGTCGAAGCCCAGGCCGCCATCATCGCTCGGCTTCGTCACGTCCTCCCAGGTCGAATGATCTTCGGCCATGAGCAGCACGTCCGGCTTGACCAGGCGCAGCGTGCGCGACCACTGACGCAGGAACTTCGCACCGAACGCCCGGGCGTGGTGCGCGGGGCGACCATCAGCGTGGAGGACCGCGTAGGCATGGATCGAGGTCGTCTGGTCGACCCGGAACCCGTCGATATGGAACTCGGTGATGAAGGCGACGGCACTGCTGATGAACAGCTGGCGGACGATCTCTTCGTCGAAGCGCGGTGCCCAGGCGGTCGACATGTTGTCGATATAGCCGCCCGTGGGATCGCCATAGTCGGACGCGCTGCCCTCGTACCAGTACCAGATGTTCCGCTCGGGCTGGTTGGAGTCGTATGCCCACTGCGCGCGTTCGGCCTGGTGATGGTAATGGTTGTAGACGACGTCGAGGATGACCGCGATTCCGTAACGGTGGCACTCCCGCACGAACCGCTTGAGCGCATCGCGGCCGCCGGCACTCGTTTCCACGGCGGCGAAATGGGAGGTGGCGTAGCCCCAGTTCACCTCCTCGCGGAACTCCGAGATCGGCAGCAGTTCCACCGCGTTCACCCCGAGATCGACCAGATGGGGGACCAGCGCGATGGCATCTTCAAGGTCGCCGGCGTCCTTGCGACCCGGATTGAGCGCCCCGACATGCATCTCGTAGATGACGAGGTCTTCCATCCGGCGGGGCAGCGGCCGTGCCGGATCGAATTCGCCTTGCCAGAACTCGGCGGCGGACAGCTCGGCCCCCTGAGGCCCGGCATCCGCCACGACGACATCCGGATCGACGATCACTGAACAGGAGACGGTGCCATCCAGCTCGCTTCGCCTGCCCGTCCAGGGGGTCCTTGCCGGGTCGATCGCGCCGGCACCGAACTGGAGGCGGGAGAAGATATCGGTGCGATAGGCAACCGACCCGTCGTCCCGGGTGATCCTGTACATGTATGGTCGGCCGACGAATGCCGCGTAGTTGCAAAGTCTCTCGTCCTCGGCCGGTCCGCCCTGCCAGACGCCCTCGGCATCCTTTGCCAGTGGCACAGGCGCTGGCGATGCCACCTGGCCGGTGCCGTCATCGGCGATGTAGCCGCGCGCCGAGTCGGCGAAGACGACCTCGACGGCAAGGGCATGGGGCGCCCAGACGGCAAAGCGCAGGCCGGGCACTGCGTGCGCATTCCCTGCCGGCACCTTGTTCGCGCCCAGAAGCCGGCATCGCGTGAGCGCATAGGCTTCGCGCTGGCCCTCCGGCCGCAGCACGAAGGACCGATGCCGGTCGCGTTCCTCGGGCCGGTCGATCTCCGCCATGATGCCCCAGCCGTCCCGGCCTCGCGGTCCATCCATCAGCACGCCCCAGCGGAACGTCTGCCCGATCCCGGCCGGGTCGAATTCGACGGTCGCCTCGAAGCAGGGGCAACCATCCTCGCCGACGCTCTCGTTCATCGGGAGCGACGTCCAGCTTTCGGACAGTCGCCCATCCGTCGACCAGCTTCCCACCAGTCGGGCATGGAGGAACAGGTCGGCATCAAGCCCGGTGGCATAGACGAAGTGAACCGGCACACGCGTCATCATCGGTCTCCCGCCCTCGGAAGATTTAGATCACTGCACGTCGCCCAACGCCATGCACGTCGCGGAAGCATCGGCCGCCCGCCGCCGCGTGATCGCAAGGCAAGCGAAGGGGCCGGCCGGGGCTGGCTTGATGACCGGCTTTCCGGTCACCCCGACGGCTCGGACGTCGCCCGCCAGCGCGCCTGGACGTCGTCCGGCCACTGGCTCGCGATATAGGCCAGCACGGCCCAAATCTGCTCGTCGGTCAGCGTCTCGGCAAAGGCAGGCATGTCGCTCTCATATCCGTCGGGAGCGAAGGTGCCGATCCCGCACTTGGTGATCTCGAACAGCATGTCCGCCGGGTGATGCCAGGTGTGGCCGGTGGCGTCGTGGGGTGGGGCAGGCAGACGGCCGTCCGGCTTCGGATCGCGCCAGTTCGGCTGTCCCTCCAGCGCCGCGCCATGGCAGGACGCGCAGTGTTCCGCGTAGATGATCCGTCCCGCCTCCAACTGGGCGGGATCGTCCAGGGCCACGCGATGGTTGCCGTCACTGACGAGCCAGGCCACAGCGCCACCGGCGGCGAGCACGCCAGCCACCAGGACAATGGCTTTCGATATCGTGATGCGGTTCGTCACGCTGCGCACGCTGCGCACGCTGCCGATCGCCCGGAACACGGCATGATTGCACCTTGCAATCCGAGCGGCCCAGGAGCCCACCGAGGAGTTGTCATACCAGCGACCAACTGACGGGCGAGGTATCATGGATTCTGCCACATTCGCCGGTCAATGGTTCTGACCATCCAGCCTTTTTGCGGCACCCTGGGCATCGAAGGCAACCCGCTGCAAGAAGAGCGCCAGCAAGATTGTGAGCCCGTGCATGACCGTGACAGCCAGTAGCCCATCAATCGTCATGCGTTCTCTCTCTGATTACAAGTAGAACGGGCGGCACAAATTGAACTTTACCTCAATGCGCATTCGATGCATCGGGGGTGCGTGACATGCCTTCAACGTCGACCGAACGGCCTCAAGATTGTCTGCCTTGCTGGCTTTCAGGCTATATGGGTCGACTGCATCAGTAGCAAATTCGTCAGGCCGGCCAATAGGCTCACAAGGTCTGAACCTCCTACGGGATTGGATTCTGCCATTGGCTTGAGATCCCGTCTTTTCGGCATGCGACCTGATCTGCGGCAGTCGGGCGTGCGGAACCGTCTCCTTGCGGCCCTTCTGGTCGAGGATTTCGCTCAACTCCAGGGGGCGCTGCAGGCGGTGGATGTCCCGATCCAAACGGGTCTCCACGCACGCGAGAGTCCAGCGCTGTCCTGTTCCTCATCGAGGGCGGCTGGGTCTCGATGCTGGTCATGCTTGAGGACGGCGACGTCTCGGAGGTCGAGTTGATCGGACGCGAAGGCATGGCCGGCATGCCGCTCCTGTTGAAAGCCGAAGAGTCGCCCCTTGAAGGCCTGATGCAGGCTGGTGGGCGGGCGCTGCGCCGGGCGGCCGAGCCATTCCGCCACGCCCTGCACAGCTGGTCGTTCTTGCGCGGGCTGCTGCTGCCCTACTGTCAGACCAGCTCGCCCAGGTGGCCCAGACCGCCGCCTGCAACAGCAACCAGCAGATCTCCCGGCCTACAGTTCTTTGAGACACCGCATTGCAGGTAGAGGACTGCAAGGAGGTGGAGGATGGACGAGGACGTTGGGGCGGACGTGGGTCCGGTGGAGCGCGCCCGCTACGCTGGCCGATCCGGGTCCATGCCCG
>NZ_DATAGQ010000158.1:0-62746 GCF_036263595.1 Geminicoccus sp.
CGGTGCTCAAGCAAGCCGGTGTCACCACCATCATCGTCAGCCACCGCCCTTATGCGCTCCAGCGCGCCGACCATGTGCTCGTGCTGGAGGATGGCGCCGTCAGGCGCTTCGGCCCTCGCCAAGAGGTGATGGCCCAGCTCGTCCGTCCCGCCCGCGCCGCCTGACCACTGCCAGCCAAGGATGACCTCCATGTCCGAGAACAAGCTCGCCTCCCTGGCCGGGCAGACGTCGCTGCGCACGCCGCTGCTGGCCGGTGCTGCCATCGCACTCGCCTTCTTCGGCGGCCTGGGCGGCTGGCGGCGACCGCCCCCTTGGCCGGCGGTGCCATGGCCCCGGCCGTGATCGTGCCGGAAGGCAGCCGCAAGACGGTGCAGCACCTGGAAGGCGGCATCGTGCAGGCGATCCGGGTGAGCGACGGCAGCCATGTACGGCCGGGCCAGGTGCTGGTGGAGTTGGACGACACCCGCGCCAGGGCCGAGCACGCCGCGAGCTTCAGCGAATGGCAGGCGCTGACGGCCACCGAGGCCCGGCTCCTGGCCGAGCAGACGAGCGAGGACATGCCGGTCTTCCCGCCGCACCTGACGGACGCCGCCGCGGGCGATGCCGCGCTGGCGAGCCTGCTCTCGACCGAGGCGGCCCGGTTCCGCACCCGGAAAGAGGCCCTGGCCGACGGGCTGGCCGTGCTGGACAAGCGGATCCGGCAGGGCCAGGCGGAGATCGCCGGCTACGAGCAGGCGATCGTCAGTGCGGAGCGGCAGCTGGAACTGGTCGCCGAAGAGTTCGTGAGCGTGAAGGAGCTGTTCGACAAGGGCCTGGAGCGCAAGCCGCGCCTGCTGGCCTTGCAGCGCGCCCAGGCCCAGATCGAGGGCATGCGGGCACAGAGCGTGTCGGCCATCGCGCAGGCCCGGCAGGCGATCGCCGAGGCGCAGCGCCAGAAGGAGGCCATGCTCAGCGAGCGCGCGGAGCAGGTGGCGGGCGAGCTGGCGGCTGTCCGCCGTGCCCTCGCGACCAGCGGCGAGAAGCTGCGCGTGGCGGCCGACCGCCTGGAGCGCGCCGTCATCCGGGCGACGGTCGAGGGCACGGTCGTCGACCTGCGGGTGAAGACCATCGGCGGCATCATCGGCCCTGGCGAGCCCGTGCTCGACATCGTGCCGCAAGGCGACGCGCTCGTCCTGGAAGCGCGGGTGGCACCGGTGGATGTCGACGAGGTCCATGGCGGGCTGGAGGCGCGGGTGCATCTCCTGGCCTACAAGAGCCGCAACCTGCCGCAGATCATGGGCCGGGTCAGCGCCGTTTCGGCCGACCGGCTGACCGACGAGAAGACCGGGCAGCCCTACTACAGGGCCCGGATCAGCGTGGCGCCTGGCAGCCTGCCGGACGGCGTGACCATGACGGCCGGCATGCCGGCGGAAGTGATGATCGTCACAGGCGAAAGAACCGCCCTTCAATATCTTCTGCAACCGGTACGGGACCTCTGGCGGCGCGGCCTGAACGAAAGCTGAGAGCGCCGCCAGCGCACCGTATCTCGACGCCATTGAAACACGGGACGCGCCTTGCGGCCGTCAAACGGAAACATCCGTGGTTCAGAAGGACGTGTCACCGGCGGCCGGGAGGTCCGGCAGCCGCAACGAGGGAAAGGTTGCAGACGATGAGTACGATGATGATGACGAGCAGTGCCAGCCAGGCCACGAGTAGTTCCAGCTCGTTCAGCCAGATGCTGATGCGGCCCATCCAGTTCTACGCGGTGATCGCCGACCGCATCCGTCAGCGGAAGATGCTGGCCGAACTCAGCGACGAGATGCTCAAGGACATCGGCCTGAGCCGGATGGACGTGCGCGGCGAGTGCCGCAAGAACTTCTGGCAGGCTTGATGATTGACCACGCAGGATGCCGGAACGGGCGCCCTCGGGCGCCCGTTTTGATTCGTGGCGTTTCCTGGCTCGCGCCAGCGCCTTAGCGTCCGCCGCTGATATATTCCCGCATCGCGTCGGCCTCGGTCTGGATCTCGTCGATCCGGTACTTGACCACGTCGCCGATGCTGATGAGGCCGCAGAGCTGCCCGTCCTTGACGACCGGGATGTGGCGGATCCGCCGGTTGGTCATGGTGCCCATGATGGCGCTCAGGTCGTCCTGCAGGCTGCAGGTGATGACTTCCCTGGTCATGACACGCTCGACCGGCTCGCTCATCACACCAACGCCGCGCTCGGCGATCAGGTTCATGATCCCCCGGTCCGAAATGATGCCCTGGATTTCGCGCCCGTCCCTCGACACGACGAGAGAACTGATCCGGGACCGATGCAACGTCTGCATCGCCTCTTCCACGGTCACATCCGGTCCGATGGTGCGGACTTCCCTGCCCTTGACGCCCAGGATCGCATCGACATGCATGATGGGGCCTCCCTGCTTGGTTCTGCGGATCTTCCCGGAAGATCACAGTGTGACCGTCCAACGGCAAGATCGGCAAGCATGTTGCATCGGTCGCCGGCCCGCCACGCCTTCAGCCCGATGGCGCTTTGCGGGAGGACGCATCGTCGCGGGCACCCTTGAGCATCTCCGTCAGCCAGGTGACGAGAAGGCTGGTGTAGGCCTGCTGGCATGAGGGCTCGGACAGCCCGTGGTCCGCTCCCTGGATCAGCCGGTAGGTCAGCGAGCGGACATTCGTGAAGGCGGCCCGGTAGTTGGCGAACACCGGATGAGGAATGATGTCGTCGTGCTCGGATTCCACCAGGAGCACGTCGCCCTCGAACATCGCGCAGGCACCGAGCGCCCGGTTCTCGTCCGGGCTGACAAATCCCCGGCGATAGGCGGCAAGCTCGTACTTCTTGAGGTCTTCCTTGGGCCGTGCCCAGTCCTCGTCCTTGTAGAGGGCGGGCACGCGCAGTCCCAGGAGCCGGACCGGGCGCAGCGAGCTCAGGATGGCCGCGAGGTAGCCGCCATAGCTGCTGCCGACCACCGCGATGGTCGAGCGGTCGACATGCGGCTGCTCGACCAGCTTGTCGTAGGCGGCCATGACGTCGCGCAGATTGTCCTCCCGCGTCACCGCCTCCTGCCGGTTGCCTGAGCCGCCATGGCCGCGCAGGTCGATGGTCAGGCAGACACAGCCGAGCTTGGCGATCTCCCGCGCCCGCGTCAGGTACTGCTCCTGCGTACCGCCCCAGCCGTGGACGAACAGCACGCCCGGCACCATGGTCGCCGGGTTGACCAGCGTGCCCACGATATGCTCGCGGTCGACATCGATCCGGATCGTGCTGTCCCGCGTCGTCATGACGGCTCGACCACCGTGTATTTGAGGATCTGGCCCAACTCCGGGTCGACGCCGTCGAACGAGACAATAGCGCCAGCCGGCGCCTTCGTGCCGCCATAGCACTCGAAGGTCGAGGCTTGCACCGACGACAGGCGCGGATCGGCCTGGAATGCCTCGAGTGCGGCCACCTCGGCACCACTGGCGCCGCCAATTCGCCAGGACTGCTCCAGCACGCCGGACCGCCACTCGCCCCGTCCGTTCAGGCCCTGCGCCACGTCGTAGTTGCGCCTCGACGCGAAGAAGCCAGCGAACAGGTGGTCGGCGGCCGTGTCGTAGCGACGGGCCTGCACGATCGCGAGCCGGACATGCTCCGGCAGGTCCACGGCGAGAAGCGTGTCGAACCCGCCGCGCACGACATGGAGGTCCGATCCGCCATAGACGAGTTCACCGCGGTGGTCGCGGGTCAGGCGCTGCGATCCATGATAGCTGGCCGTCATGCCGCCGACCTGGACTTGGCCGACGCTGAGGGTGACGACGTCCACCAGGTTTTCTTCCAGGACGAGCCCATGACCGGCGATCTCCTGGGGGTCGATGGCCGCCAGCGCGGCATCCAGCGCGCTCGCGTCCCTGACCGTGACCTGGCCTCTGCCGCCTACGCCCAGCACGGACTTGAGGCGCACCGGTCCGTCCTCCAGGAGGAGGAGGCCGGCCCTGCGTGCGTCGTCCAGGCTGAAGGCGGCAAGGCCGGACAGGACCGCGTCCCGGACCTGCTCGGCAAAGGCAGCGATCCAGCCATCGGGTGCCACGGCATCCGGGCTGATGATCGGGTGGGTGATCGCCTTGGTCGCGATGAAGCTGTGCGGGACAACCGCGCCGAACAGATCGTCCGCGGAAAAGACGCCGAGCGCCTGGGCCCGCTCGATGTCCACCAGCGTATCACTGGGTACGAGATAGCAGCCGGTTGCTGGCCGATCGCGGAGATCCGGATGGTCCAGGTAGTCCAGCCCGAGCAGAGCACCCAGTCGCCTGGCGATTGCTGCGTGGGTAGTGCCTTCATGCCCGAGGGCATGGGCGCGGCCGCGCTCGGTATAGTTGGCGATCGAGCCCTGCCGGCGGGAAGTGGCCGTCGCACTCGGTTCCGCCGGCTGCAACGGCACCGAAACCGCCACGCTGCACGACAAGGAGTCGATGATGGCAGCTGTCGTCACGCCATTCTCTTCGTCTGGCCGCACTGCTGCAGCAAGCGAGCAAGGGCGCTGGAGGTTCCTGCCCGTTGGCGAGCCTACCTGTTCACTTGGCGGCTGTCCCGGTATGGTCCGTTTCTGATGCTCAGAACGACATGGCAACCAGCGATCACATGACGGCCGACGCCGACAAGACCGGGCAGGTCGACCACCTGCTCTCGACGCCGAACCTGGCGGGTGCGCTGGAGAGCGAGCAGTTCCGTCGCTTCCTGGACCAGATCCCGATTGCCATCATCGTCGCGGAGCTCAAGGACGAGGAGCGGATCGTCTACGTCAACCCTGAATGGGAGGAGCTGTCCGGCCAGGCCGTGACGGAGCTCGAGGGCCAGAGCTGGACGGCCCTGCGCGGCGAGGACTGCTCGGACCCGACCCGCAAGCTGGGCGATGCGGTCACCGAGATGGAAGACCGGGTGGGCGCGTTCCGTATCGAGCGGGCCGGACGCGAGCCGGCCGTGGTGGACGCCTATTCGAACCTGATCGAGGACGATCACGGCAAGGCCGCCTTCCGCCTTGCCGCCTTGGTGGACGTGCAGACGCACGCGCAGGAACAGCGGCAGGAGCTGGAGAGCCGCATCCTGGAGAAGGACACGCTTCTCAAGGAATTGCAGCACCGGGTACGCAACAACCTGCAGATGATCACGGCGCTGATCCGGCTGGAAGCGCACCAGGCGGGCGGCGTCCAGGACGAACGTCTCGCGCGGGTGGCCGGGCGCATCGATGCACTGAAGTACCTCTACCAGTCGCTGTCCGAGGACGCGCAGGGCGATGCCATCGATCTCGGCATCTATCTCAGCCAGATCGCATCCGCCGTGATGCGCGCCCACGCCACCGAAGGGGTGCGGCTGGACCTGAAGGTCGACAGCTTTCCCGTTTCCGTCAACGTGGCGATGCCTGCCGGGCTCGTGGTCAACGAGCTGCTAACCAACGCGCTCAAGCATGCCTTCGCCGACCGCGACGGCGGCGAGATCACCTTGCACAGCCTGGTGGACGACACTGGCTGCCGCGTCGTGGTCGCCGACAACGGTGCCGGCCTTCCCGAGGGCATGGAGTGGCCGCAGCCCGGCAAGCTCGGCGCCCTCATGGTCAAGTCCCTGCAGACCAATGCCAAGGCGACGTTCGAGCTGGAATCCGGTCCGAACGGGGGGACCAGGGCGATCATCTGCTTCGCCCGCAAGGCCGCAGCTCCGGGCAACGCCTGAGCCGAGGCCAGGTCGGCTCAGGCCTGGACAGACCCACGCCTGCCGGGCTCCGCGTCCGACTGGAACTCGTCCAGGCGGGCCTGTGCGATCAGCGCGAAGTTGCCATCCGGATACTTGGTCAGATAGGCCTCGAACAGTGCTGGATTGTCCGTGTCCTTCACGCTCTCCCAGAACGTGATCTCCACGACTGTCTCCTTGTCCATGGCGGGTGGCGACGCCACCGGTGCCTGGGACAGATGAGCGATCCGCGCGCGGGCCAGGGCGGCGAACTCTCCTTCCGGAAATCGTTCCAAGTAATGGAGGAAGTCCTCGACGTGCTCGCTGTTGGCGATAGCCTGCCACATCACCAGGTCGACGGCGATCGTCTCGGCGACAAGTTGCTCGGTGGACACGGCCGGGGGTTCCTCCACCGCTGGCTGCACGACCGCAGGCTGCGAGCCGTCCATGACGATCCTAAAGGCGCGGACCGGCCGGTCGATGTTCTTGACCTGCTGCTCGCCAAGATCCTCGAAGCGGAACGTGCCGAGATGGCGGATATGGTCGCGCACGCCGCGCGACACGCAGATCGCCCCCCCGCCGACCAGGCTCTGCAGCCGGGCCGCAATGTTCACGCCGTCGCCGAAGATGTCGCCGTCCTTGGCCATGACATCGCCGACATTGATGCCGATGCGGAACTGCATGCGCTGCGGGTCGGGCAGTGCGCCGTTCCTGGCCGCGATGGCCTGCTGGATCTCGATGGAACAGCGCACGGCATCGACGACGCTCGAAAATTCCGCCAGCACGCTGTCACCGGCCGTGTTCGCGATACGGCCGTGATAGCTGACGATCAGGTCGTCCACCACCTTGCGATGCGCGGACAGAACGGCCAGCGCCGCCTCCTCGTCCGCCGCCATGGCGCGGCTGTAGGCTTCTACATCCGCTGCGAGAATGGCCACCAGCCGGCGGTCGAGAGGAGGTGCTTCCATGTCATCCGGTCGCGCGTCGGGGATGGCCTGCGTCTTCACCGGAGTAAACACAGATCCAGCGACACGGTTGCCGGTCGATGCACCGATCCTCCATGCCCTCTACAGGGCATGGCCACGCCAGCACCTCCCAGGATCCCGGCATCCTAAAGGATCGAGGCGATGGCGTAGCTGCCGCGTGGCCCCTGGGTCAGCCCTGCGGTGCGAGCGGAGCCGCGCTGCGGCGGCGTCCACCGACCTTGATGTTGGGGACGAGACCAGGACCATTCAGCTTGCGCGGCCGGCCGGGGCCACGCTTGGGCGCCGTCTCGGCTGGGGCAGGCGTGGCTTCGCTCGTCTCCGCCGGATCTTCCGACGGCATGGCGGCCATTGCCTTCGGCAGGCGGGCCGGGCGCAGAACAAGCGCGCCGTCGACCATTTCCACGTCCAAGCGATCGCCAGTAGAAACTCCCAGCGTCTGGCGCGCATCTGCCGGGAGGCTGAGCCAGCCGTCGTAGTGAACTTGTATGGTAGTCATGCGTGAGGGCTTTATTGTTAGAGTTGTGACCGAGCACGGCCACAAAGCCATGTCGGAAGATGCCGGAGAGCGCAGGCGGGGCAGGTAAGCAGCCTGTCGGTCCACGCAATAGCATGAACCGCCACCCCACATCTAGCCGATCATCAATGCGCTTCAAGTCGTCATCGATACTGAATAGTTGGTTTTCGAGCATGCATGGGTTTTTCGGAAATCCATATCCTGGAAAATCACGTTAATAGGTTTATATTCCTATATATCCACCTGTTGTCGGGCTGACGTGTGCCTGCCGGCCGGTGAATTTCGTCGCGGCCCCTGGACTACCGGATCATTGCAAGGCAGGTCAGGCGCGCCAGGTCATGAGGATCGAGCGCATGGGCTTTCTTGATTGGGTTGGCATCCTCTGCGCCGTCGCGCTGCTCGCCAACTTCGTCAGCCTCGTCATTGCCATGGTCCGCTGCCGGCCGCGCATGGCATTCCTGCCAGCACCTGCCGACGCACCTGCCGTTTCCGTGGTGCGCCCGCTCTGCGGTCTGGACAATTTCTGCGAAGAAACACTGCGCTCGACCTACGAGCTCGACTATCCCGTCTATGAGGTCATCTTCTGCGTGGCGAGCGGATCCGACCCGGTCGTGCCGTTGGCGCGGCGCCTGATGGACGCCCACCCGCAAATCCCTTCCCGCCTGATCATCGGCGACGAGCCGGTGAGCGCCAACCCAAAGCTCAACAATTGCGTGCGGGGCTGGGACGCAGCCCGCCATGACTGGATCGTACTGGCGGATGCGAACGTCCTGATGCCGAGGGACTATCTGCAGCGCCTGCTGGCCAGCTGGCGGCCGGATACCGGGCTTGTCTGCTCCACGCCGATCGGTGCCAGGCCCGCAGGCTTCTGGGCCGAGGTCGAGTGCGCCTTCCTCAACACGCTGCAGGCACGCTGGCAGTATGTAGGCGAAGCGGTCGGGCTGGGTTTCGCCCAGGGCAAGACAATGCTCTGGCATCGCGACCTCCTGGAGCGGCACGGCGGCATCCGGGCGCTCGCGGCTGAGTTGGCCGAGGACGCGGCCGCCACCAAGCTGGTGCGGCAGGCCGGACGGCACGTGCACCTGGTCGACATGCCGTTCGAGCAGCCCTTGGGCTACCGGCCGGTCCAGGAGGTCTGGGCCCGGCAACTGCGCTGGGCACGCCTGCGGCGGGCGACGTTCCCACTGTTCTTCTTCCCGGAGATCTTCTCGGGTCCCCTCGTCATCGCACTGGCCGCCTCCCTGGCCGCCACCTCCTGGGGCTGGAGTCCGCTTACCACCGCAGCCGCCGTGTTCATGGCCTGGTACGTCCCGGAAGCCGTGCTCGCCCGGACGACCGGATGGCATTTTTCCTGGCGCATGCCCCTTGCCTTCCTGGCCCGCGACTTGGCGCTGCCGGTCTTGTGGACCGCCGCCTGGCTCGGTCACGATTTCGTGTGGCGCGGCAGCGCGATGACGGTTCGCGAAGCCCGCTCCTGATGCCGGGCCATTGATTGGCCCTCTCCGCTGCACGCCGTGGCGCCGGAACCGGGGGCGGGGCCGCCGGGTTCGTGCTGGTACTCGATATCCAGCGGACGGGAAGCTGACGACATGGCAGAGAAAGACCTGAAGGCGCTGTTCCTTCACCAGTTGAAGGACACGTATTACGCCGAGAACGCGATCGTGAAGGCGCTGCCGAAGATGGCGCAGGCGGCGCAGACCGAAGAGCTGCGTGGCGCGTTTGCCGTGCACCTCGAAGAGACCAAGAACCAGATCAAGCGGCTGGACCAGGTGTTCCAGAAGCTCGGCGAGCAGCCCCAGGGCGTCGAGTGCAAGGCGATCATGGGCATCATCGCGGAAGGCGACGAGGTCAGCGAAGAATTCGGCGGCAGCGCTGCGCTGGATGCCGGCCTGATCGCGGCCGCGCAGGCGGTCGAGCACTACGAGATCACCCGCTACGGTACCATGATTGCCTGGGCCAACCAGCTCGGCATGACGGACGTCCAGGATCTCCTCAAGGAGACGCTGGCGGAAGAGGAAAGCACCGACGAGCTCCTGTCCGAGCTCGCCGAGGATGCAATCAATCCGAAGGCGGCCTGATCTGCCAATGGGCCAGGACCTCGGGGTCCTGGCCTTATCTTCGCCGTCCATCGACCGCTAAGGGGCCACAGTGAGAGTACGTGACGTCATGACGGCCCAGGTGGTGACCGGCCGTCCCACCGACCCGGTGCAGCAGATCGCCCGGATCATGTCGGAGATCGACAGCGGGGTCGTGCCGGTCTGCGAGGGTGACAAGGTGGTGGGCCTCGTCACCGACCGCGACATCGTCCTGCGCGTGGTTGCCGAGGGGCGCGAGCTCGGCACGCCGGTGGCCGAGATCATGACCGAGGGCGTGCAGACCTGCCGGGACGACGACGACGTCGCTTCGGCCGCCGAGCAGATGGCCAGGCTGCAGATGCGCCGGCTGGTCGTGCTGGACGGCAACGACAAGCTGGCCGGCATCCTGTCGCTGGGCGACATCGCCGGCGAGGACCGCTCCAAGCATGTCGGGCGTGTCCTGGAAGAGATCTCCGACCCTGGCGACGAGCGGCGCTGACGGTTCAGACCAGGAGCGGCCGAAAGTACATGCCGGCTTCCACCCCGACCGTCCCGCCCATGCCGAACTTGAACCTGGACAGGCCGGGTGCGCGATCAGTCGCCACCCCGCCCAGATCGAGCCATTGGACACCGCGCTCGCGCAGCGCCAGCATGCCCTGCCACAGCAGCAGCCGCATGGCGTCGGTGCGCCGGCCGGCGTCGTCGGCATAGCCGATCAGGTAGGTCGCCGACCCATGGTGGACCTGCAGCCAGATGCCTGCCACCGGCACTCCCTTGCAGGCTGCCACCAGAACGAGCCGGTCGCGGCATCCCGGGCTCGCCTGCGCCATGCGTTCCAGGAACGGCACGGGCAGCGCCCGGTAGCCCACCTCACGGCGGTGGATGTCATGGCGCTGGGCCAGCCAGCGCACCGCCGAACCCCCATGCACCTGCCGGACCTGGAGGCCTTGCGCCTCTGCACGCACGAGCTGGTTGCGCCACTTGCCGTCCAGTCGCCGGCGCAGCTGGACATGGTCGGGCCGAAGGTCGATCCAGACGGTCGCATAGCCGGTCACGACCGGCCGAACCAGGCCGGCTGCGGGCTGCATCGGGCTCCACAGCAGAAGGCTGCGGCCCAGACTGGCACGAACGCTGCGATAGAGCTGGTCCTGCGCCGGTAGCAGATCGCCCGCGATGGGCAGCGGACCACGGGCAAGCAGCACCAGCCCGGCCCGGCCTGGCAACCGGCGCGCGGCGGCCTGCGCGACATGGTCCGGTCCCACCTTGAACCGCCTCACCAGCCGCCCGGCGGCCGCCATCGCCTGACCATAGGCGAAGGATTGCTGCAGCGGCACGCGCCCAGCCTCCCTCAGCAGCGCATGGAAGGAGGCGTCGTCGATCTCGCGCGAGTGATCGCCTTGCTCATTCATCCACCGGTTGATAGACGGGTGCCATGAGCGTTCGCAAGCCCCACGCCATTGCCGGTCGTGTCGTGCCGTCGCCGCGGCTGACGCTGCATGGCGCGATCATGATCGCCCTTTATGGCGGAACGCCGGTCCTGGCGCTGGGCCTGCTCCTGGACCTGCTGTTCTCGCTGATCGACTAGGCCGTCCGGCTCAGCCTGCCGCCTGCAGGGCGGCCGCCCACATCCTGCCGATCTCGCCCGATCCGCCCCCGACCGGATCGGTGGGGGGCAAGGGCACCGCGGCGATGCGGGCACGCGTGGCGGCATCGTCCGTCGCGTCGCGCAGCAGGTCGACCTCGGCACCCGGCGGATAGGCGCCCACGACCAGCAGGTCGGCCGAGGCATCCAGGTTCTGGTGCCCCACGCCCGCCGGAATCAGCACGGCATCGCCGCCCTGCAGATCGGCGTCCACGCCCGTGGCACCGCCCAGCCTCACCCGGACGCAGCCCCGGGCAATGCCTAGGACCTCGTGGCTGGTCGAGTGGAAGTGGGCGTAGGTGAAGATCCCGTTGCGCCAGGTCTGTCCCCAGCCGTTGCGCGTGAACAGCGCCTCGAACGCCTCGGGGCCGGGATCGGCGGGAAGCGCACCGCGCCACCAGAGGAGCGGCAGGCGGGGATGGTTCGGGATGGCGCCGGCATCGGTGAACTGGATGGCGTGAAAGCGGTCGCTGTCCTCGATCATGCCACTGCTCTCCTGGCGCACCGGTTGTACTGGATCCTTTTTACTTGCCGGCCACGGCGCAAACTCCATCCGCTGCACGTCGGTTCCATGTCGCTGCGGCATCCTTGATCAGGATCAATGTATCCGCCTGCATATCCGCTAATCTGTTCGACAGTAGCCGTCCAGCCAGGGAGCATCGCGGCCATGTCGACTTTCGTGGGTACTGCAGGCAACGACCAGCTCACTGGCACCGCGTCCAAGGACACGATCTTTGGCCGCACCGGCAACGATCTGCTGATCGGCGGTCTCAACAACGACGCCATCTACGGCGAAAAGGGCAACGATACCCTCTGGGGCCAGGACGGCGACGACCGGCTGTATGGCCAGACTGGCAACGATCTCCTGCGCGGCGGCAACGGCAATGACCAATTGCACGGCAATGACGGCAATGACCGCGTCTATGGCGCCGCCGGCAACGACCTCCTTTACGGGGACGCGGGCAACGACTTCCTGGATGGCGGGAGCGGCCGGGACACCCTCCTGGGCAACGCCGGTAACGACACGCTGTACGGCGGCAGCGGACGCGACCTGATCCGCGGCGGCGACGGCAACGACATCCTCGACGGCGGCGAAGGGATCTTCACCGACATCGGCAGTCCCGGGGATGACGATAAGATCTATGGGGATGGCGGCAACGACCGCATCATCGCCAGCTGGGGATCCGACCAGGTTTGGGGAGGTACCGGGAACGATTTCATCAGCGGCGATCTGGAGCCGCTCGTCGGCTACTACGACAACTTCGGCAACGATCTTCTCCATGGCGATGCTGGCCATGACGAGATGCTGGGGCAGGACGGCCAGGACCAGCTTTGGGGCGACGATGGCAATGACCGCCTTGACGGCGGTGGCGGCGAGGATGCGCTTCGAGGCGGCACAGGCAACGACCTGCTGGAAGGCGATGGCGTCTATTACGGCCACGACGACCTCCTGACCGGCGGCGCTGGCAGCGATGTCTTTCAGATGCGCGTCGCCTTCTTCGACGACCTGTTCATTGCCGACGATACGCAAGGCGGCGGCGTCGACCTCATGACCGACTTCGTGCGCGGGACCGACAAGCTGCGCATCGTCCAGGAAGACCTGGGAGGCATCCAGGAGTTCACGATCTCGGCGTTCGACAGCAATCGTGACGGCCGCGTGGACGGAGCTGACAAGGGCGTCGACCTCGTGCAACGGACCGTGGACGGCGTGACCAAGGCCTCCCTCTCGATCGACCTCGCCAGGGTCGATGCCATCACCGTGGATTCCGAGTACGTTTTTGATCCGTTCGTTGCGAAGATGCAGCTTTTCGACGTCACCAGACTGACGGCGGGCGACTTCGCCCCGCCTGCATGAGGGGAGTTCGATGACATCCTGCGCGCCGCTTGCTCTTATCCTGGTACTGCTCGCCGGATCGGCAGCGGCACAGGACCTCCCGGGCGACCCGGTCGAGGGCCTGGAATTCGCGCAAGGTTGGTGCAGCGAGTGCCATGCGGTGCTGCCCGACGACGTGGGTCCGCCGGACAGCGCGGCCCCCTCGTTCCTGGAGGTCGCCGACGATCCGGCCGTGACGGAGGCGGCCCTGCGGGCCTTCCTGCAGAGCTCGCACGAGAACATGCCGAACATCCGCCTGTCGCACGACCAGGCGGCGGACGTCATCGCCTACATCATGAGCCTGCGCGGCGAGGCGTACGCGCCTTGATCGCAGCAGCTGCGAGCTGAGCCAGGGGGCGCCGCTCAGTTCTCCGGCAGCGGCAGCATGATCCGGCCCTGCGCGTTGCTGGGGCCGAGCCCATAGGTCCGCTCGCGCAGCCAGTCGGCGAACATCTGCCGGTCGTCGAAGGCCGGCAGGTCGTCGAAGGGAACGGGCGTGCCGATGCGGACGCCGAGATCGGTGCCGATCCGTGCCGCGACCTCCTTGAACAGGAGGGACAGGCGCAGCGTCGCCGAGATCTGGCTGGCCAGCTGGAACAGCCGCGAGTTCTGGCCCTCGAAGAAGACCGGCACCACCGTGGCGCGGGTGGACTGCACGAGCTGGGCCGTGAACGGCTTCCAGCGCGGATCGACCGCCGGCAGGAAGGGCTTCTCCGACGTGCTGACCGTGCCGCCCGGGAACACGGCGACGCAGCCGCCATCCTTCACGAAAGCGCGGGCCGCGTTGCGCGAGGCGAGGTTGGTGCGCAGCGCCGCTTCCGTCGCCGTGAAGTCGATCGGGAGGAGGAAGTCGCGGATGTCCTCGACCCGGTAGAGCACGCTGTTGACCAGGATCTTGAAGCGCTGGCGCCGCTTGGCCAGGAGCCAGCCCATCACCAGCCCATCCAGCACGCCATAGGGATGGTTCGCGACGACGATCAGCGGGCCCACCGCAGAGACCTCCCGCAGCGCCGCCTCGTCGTAGCGCACCCGCAGCTCCAGCCGGCGGATGGCGCCGTGCCAGAAGTCCTCGCCCATGGTGGGCCGGTTGCGCTGGTCCTCGTAGATCCGCTTCAGTCGCGGCTGGCCGGTCAGGCGCTCGATGCCCCTGATCGCCAGGCGCTTGACCGGGTAATGGCCGCTATCGGCATAGGAGAACTGCTCGACGGGCGGCATCCTGGCTATCCCGACATGGTGGACCCGTCGCGGGACTTGCACCCGACCCATGACAGGGACATGGCGGACTGGTGCGTGCGCGGTGCTCAGCGAATGTTCAGGTCGCGCCGTGCGGTCGAGATCGAGACGGTGAAGCCGGCGATGACGTCGACGAGGGTGAGGCAGAGGATCATCGCGTAGGTGGTCGTGGCGAATCGCTGGAACAGCAGGAACTCGATCAGCACGACCACGAACAGGCCCATCGACAGCAGATGGTCCAGGACCGAGCTGTTGCCGATCCGGGTGCTCTTCCAGATCTCCAGGTAGAGGAGGATGATCCCGAGCATGACCAGCAGGTCGCCGAGATGGAAGGTCAGGAGCGCGCCGGACGGCATGGCAAAGCTGGCGAGCTGCCAGTGGATGTCGATGCCGGTGATGGCCATGAAGTTGTAGGCGCCCACGACCAGCACGAGCAAAGGTACTGCAGCCAGCATCGGATCCGCCCGGCGGTTCAGGAATGCCCGCGCTCTTAGAGCAGTGCCTTGCCCGGCGAAAGGGGACCGGCAAGGCAAGTGAGCGGCAGACGCCCCTTGCGAGCGTACCCCCCGCCCTGGGATGATGGGCCGACAAGCTGATCGCAGGGAGTAGTACGCGATGAATCGGATCGACCTCGCCGGCCGGCGCGCCGTCGTCACCGGCGGTGCCCAGGGGATCGGCCGCGCGGTCGTCGAGCGCCTTCTCGACAGCGGCGCTTCTGTCTCCATCTGGGACCGGGACGACAACACCCTGCAACTGACGATCCACGAGCTGCACCAGCGCGGCAAGGTGCACGGCGCCTGCGTGGACCAGACCTCGCTCGAAACGGTCGAGGCCGCCACCAAGGCCACCGTGGCGGCACTGGGCGGCATCGACATCCTCGTGAACAATGCCGGAATCGCCGGCCCGGCCGCTCCTTTGTGGGAGTACCCCGTCGATGCGCTGCGCCAGGTGATCGACGTCGATCTCACCGGCGTGTTCTGGTGCTGCCGCTGCGTGGTGCCGCTGATGATCCAGCAGAACTACGGGCGGATCGTGAGCGTCGCCTCGGTCGCGGGCAAGGAAGGCAACCCGAACGCGGCACCCTACAGCGCCGCCAAGGCCGGCGTGATCGCGCTCACCAAATCGCTGGGCAAGGAGCTGGCGGGCTACAACATCGCGGTGAACTGCGTGACCCCCTCGCCCGCCAAGACCAGGATCCTCGACCAGATCACCGAGGAGCAGGTGAAGTACATGCTGGCCAAGGTGCCGCGTGGCCGGTTCGTGGACGTGAACGAGGCAGCCGCGATGATCGCGTGGCTGGTCTCCGAGGATAACAGCTTCACCACGGCCGCCACTTTCGACCTGTCGGGCGGCCGCACCACCTACTGACGATCAAGGCGATGCAGGGGCGGTGGTGATGTCGGATCTTCTCGGGACCTACGCCACCGCCCTGGTCGCCTTCCTCGTCATCGTCGACCCGCTGGGCCTCGTGCCGATCTTCATCGCGCTCACGCGGGGTGCCGGTCAGGCCGCTCGCCAGCGCATGGCGCTCAAGGCCGTGCTGATCGCAGCCGGCGTGCTGGTCGCGTTCGCGCTGCTGGGCGAGGAGCTGCTGACGTCGATCGGCATCGGGATCCCGGCCTTCCGCATCGCGGGCGGGATCCTCCTCTTCCTCGTGGCGCTGGAGATGGTGTTCGAGCGCCGTGCCCAGCGCCGGGAGACCACGGCGGAGCACGTGGCCGACGAGCGCCATGCCGTCCCGCACCACGTGACCGACATCTCCGTCTTCCCGATGGCGATCCCGCTCCTGGCCGGGCCCGGCGCCATCACCACCGTCATCCTGCAGATGGGTGCTCGCGAAGGCTCCTGGCCGGACCAGCTGAGCGTGCTGGCCGCCCTGCTCACCACCTTCGTGGTCGTCGGCATCGCGCTGTTCCTGGCCAGCCGGCTCGAGCGCTATCTCGGTCCCACCCTGATCAGCGTGTTCTCCCGCCTGCTCGGCCTCCTGCTGGCGGCGTTGGCCGTCCAGTTCATCATCGACGGGATCAAGCGCGCCTTCGGCGTCTGACTGTTCCTGTTGCGACGAAGCCTCATCTCCGGCCGTTGTCGAAACTTCTCGATAACAAAAATTGCTTTTTGTTCATGTTGAGCTATGCTGTCACGTCATCGAAAGATGACCCGCAATCGCGGGACGTGGCGGCTGCATACACACACATGCCGGCGCTGACGTCTCCAAGAAAAGCATTCATTGTAGGATTACAGAGCCTGCTCAGCATGAGAAAGTTTGGCACGGCAGACTGCTAGTCCTTCACCTTTTCTTTTCCGACTAGAATTCCGCCTATGCCTTCGATTACCGGAGGATCAGGTCATGGCAACTATTATAGGCGCGTCAAAGAGCGACGATTTGTTGGGCAGCTCGTCGAAAGACACGATCTACGGCAGAGCAGGCAACGACGAAGTCCATGGCGGCCTGGGTGACGATGCCCTGTTCGGCGAAGGAGGCGGCGACCGCCTCTTCGGCGGGGGTGGCAACGACCGACTGTACGGCCAGGTGGGCAACGACCTGCTCGAAGGCGGTCTCGGCAACGATCTCCTGGCAGGCGGCGCCGACGACGACACGCTGAACGGTGGCCGCGGGATCGACGTCCTCCATGGCGATGCGGGCAACGACGTCCTCATCGGCGGCGACGGGGATCTTCTCTACGGCGATGCCGGCAACGACATCGCCTGGGGCCGCACCGGCCTGATGACCTTCTCCGGCGGCGATGGCGACGACCAGTACTGGGCGAACGACTTCAGCTCGGGCTACCTGTCGCGCAGCATCGTCAGCGGCGGCGGCGGCAACGACCTGGTCATCGGCGGAACCGGCAACGATGTGCTGCGCGGCGATGCGGGCAACGACATCATCGACGGCAATGACGGCGACGACCGGCTCGAAGGCGGGAGCGGCGACGATTCGCTGGACGGCCTTGCGGGCGACGACATCATCCTGGGCGGCGGTGGCAACGACGTCATCGTCGGCCGGGACGGCAAGGACCTCTTCGTCGGCGGCAGCGGCAACGACCGGTTCGCCTACTTCCTTGTCGAAGCAGACAGCTTCCCGGAGGCCTGGAACCGCGAGGCCAACGACGTCGTCGCGGACTTCAAGCGCGGCGAGGACAAGCTGCAGGTGCGTGTCACCTACGACATGCCCGGCGACTTCCGCGTCCATTTTCTGTCCTTCGACGACCTCGACACGAACGGCAACGACGTCCTGGACGAGGCGGACGATGCGGTGGCCCTCGTCGACCACACGCTGGACGGCAGCAGCAGGGAGTCGACCGTCATCGACATCGGAGCGGTGCCGGAGATGACGGCGGTCCTGCCCGTGTTCGGCACCATCACGCTTCATGGCGTCACCGGCATGACGGCGACGGACTTCGCCTGAGCAAGGCAGCGGCTCCTTGCCAGCAAAGGCAGCTCATCATCCAGCCGTCTTTCGGGCCAACCAGACCACAGGGAGAAGATCATGGCGACGATCACCGGAACGTCGGGTGACGACACCCGCATCGGCACCGGGGGAAAGGATACGATCTACGGCAGGAGCGGGAATGACCGCCTGTACGGCCGGCTCGGCGACGATGCGATCTATGGAGAGGGCGGCAACGACTTTCTCTATGGCGAGGGAGGCAATGACCACCTGTACGGTCAGAGCGGCGACGATTTCGCAGATGGCGGCACGGGCAACGACACGATCCATGGCGGAATCGGGAACGATACCCTGTTCGGCAGAGCCGGCGCCGACCTGCTGTACGGCAATGCCGGCGCCGACCATATCAGGGGCATGGAAGACAACGACGTCGTGTCGGGTGGCGACGGCAACGACAACATCAATGGCGACGAAGGTTTCGATCGACTTTGGGGCGACGCCAACAACGACTCTCTCTTCGGGGATGAAGGCAACGACAGGCTGTGGGGCGGGACCGGCAACGACACGCTGAATGGCGGCGCCGGCACCGACAACCTGCACGGCGATGCAGGCGACGACCTGCTTTTCGGCGGCCATGAGGATGTCCTCTATGGCGACGATGGCAACGACACCCTTTTCTCGCTTGGCGGGCTAGGGATCATCCATGGTGGTGCCGGCAATGACCTGTTCCAGGGACACACCTTCGAGCAGGAGACGCCCCGCCCACGCAGCGAGGGATGGAGCATCGTCCACGGGGGCGATGGCGACGACGAGATGCTGGCGGGCGGTTCGCATGACGAACTCTTCGGCGACAAGGGACACGACTATATCTGGGGCGACTGGGGCAACGACCTCATCCAGGGTGGCGACGGCAACGACGAGCTGATCGGCAATTTCGGCGACGACGTGATCCGTGGCGGTATCGGCAACGATCTGATCCGCGGCGAGGACGGCTTCGACATGCTCACCGGCAATGCCGGCAATGACATCTTCCGCTACAATTTTAACGAAGGCGATGGCCTCACCTGGCTGCGCGTCCACGAAGCAAACGACGTGATCACCGACTTCGTGCGCGGCCAGGACAAGCTCAGTGTCCATGCCAGCTACAACTCCATCGACGGCGACGAGATTGTCACCCGATCGCACCGCCTGGTCTTCGCCGACCTCGACACCAACAAGAACAGCGTGCTGGACGACGCGGACAGGGCCGTCGAGATCGAGAACCATACGCTGAACGGCAGCACCAGGCAGTCGACCGTAATCGACATCGCCGCCGTGCCGCCGTTGACGGCCGTGTTCGACGTCTTCGGCAAGATCACGCTGCATGGCACGACCGGCATGACCAGCGCCGATATTGCCTAAACCCGCGTCGGACCGTGGAGCTTGAATGCCCTGCATCGGCTGGGCCAACCTGACCGGAACCGCCGCGTGCGTAGGAAAGGGAGGCACAGTCCGATGCAGGTCGTCGATCCGCATATGCATCTCTGGGATCTGGAGACACACCGCTATCCATGGCTGCAGCCGCCGGGCGACATGTTCATCGGCGACTACCACGCCATCGCGAAGACGCACCTGCTCGAGGACTTCCTGGCGGATGCCGGGTCGATCCAGGTGCAGAAGATCGTGCACATCGATGCCGGCCATGACCCGTCCGACCCGCTGGGCGAGACGCGCTGGCTGCAGGCCATCGCCGACGATCCCACGTCCAACGGGATGCCCAACGCGATCGTGGCCGGCGCCGACCTGTCCAAGCCGGACGTCGAGCGGCTGCTGGCGGCCCATGCGGAGCACCGCAACATGCGCGGCATCCGCCAGATCCTGAACGTCCATCCCGACAAGCGCCTGGATTTCGTCGGCCGGCAGCTCATGGCCGATGACGGCTGGCGGAAGAACTTCAAGCTCCTGGCGAAGTACGGCCTGTCCTTCGACCTGCAGATCTATCCCGACCAGATGGCGGCCGCAGCCGGGCTGGCGGCGGGGAACCCGGACATCCCGATCATCCTCAACCACACCGGCATGTTCGCCGACCGCAACAGCGTCCAGGGCTGGCGGATCTGGCGCGACGGGATGCGCCTGCTGGCCGGGCAAGCGAACGTGTCGGTGAAGCTCTCCGGGCTGGGCATGCTCGACCACCATTGGACGGTGGAAAGCCTGCGGCCCTACGTGCTGGAGGCGGTCGACGCGTTCGGCACGGAGCGCGCCATGTTCGCCTCCAACTTCCCGGTGGACCGGCTGTTCAGCAGCTACGAGCAGCTCTGGCAGGCATTCGCGACGATCGTGGCCGACATGTCGGAGGCCGAGAAGGCGGCGCTGTTTCGGACCAATGCCGAGCGGGTCTACCGGATCTAGGCAGGGGCAACCCCGATCGTGAGGCTGGCGCGAAAGCCGTCCGGCTCCGCCGTGACGGTGCAAAAGCCGAGATGATCGGGGTCGTCCGCCTGCACGATGCGATCATTGCTATTGTCGACGTTGCGGCGCGCCCGGCGGCCGCCATAGGCGGCTGCATCGGCATAGATCTGCTCGCTCACCGCATCGGGAAAGTAGATCTGGCCAGTCGCGACGTCCCGCTCGCCCAGGAACAGCTTGAAGTGGATGTGCGTGGCACGGCCGGGATACCAGCCGGGCCAGATCGTCTCGAACATCAGAGCGCCGGATGCGTCGGCGAACTGGGTGCCGCGCAGGAACTGCTCTCCGCTCGTGTCGATGTCGCGACCGTCCCCTTGTCGAGGGTAGCCGGAATAACGACCCTGGGCATCCGCATGCCACACGTCCACTCGTGCACCCGGCATGGGCTGACAGCTCGCGGCGTCGACGACGCGCAGGACGAGACGCAGCGGCGCGCCAGGACAGCCGTCGGCGATCGTCCGGCGGACGAGCTTCGGGTCGAAGAAGAACGGACCTTCCGTCGATTGCGGCGTCAGGACGCACATTGCTTCTTGCGCCTGGGCGGAGGAAAGAGCGGCCTTTGCCTGGCCGATGCGCAACGTGCCGGCGGCAAGGCCAGCCAAGGGCACCGCGAGGGCCAGGCGGCGCGGCAGGCGGACAGGAACATCGGTCATCGACTTGGCCTGCGAAGGGTGAACCTGCGGCCATCATGGAACGGCACTGTCTCTGCCGCATGTCGTCCCGCTTGCGATCCGTAACAGCGTGGGAACGGAATGGGGGCACCGCATCCTGCCGCGGCAGGATGCGGTCAACGACGACGAAGGACATGACCATGGAACGCGTCTGCTTTCTCCTCGAGGTCCGGGCGGACCGGCTGGCCGAGTACAGGGAAGCCCATCGCAAGGTCTGGCCGGAGATGCTCGACGCCTTGTCCCGGACCGGCTGGCGGAACTACTCGCTGTTCCTGCGCGAGGACGGCCTGCTCGTGGGATATCTCGAGACCGACGACTTCCAGGCAGCCCTGGCCGGCATGGCCGCCACCGAGGTGAACACACGCTGGCAGGCCACCATGCAGCCCTTCTTCGAGGCACTGGATGGCCGGCGCCCGGACGAGGGCATGGTCCCGCTGGAGGAAGTCTTCCACTTGGCGTGATATCGGTCACAGCGGCGCCGACGTTTTCCGTCTTGGCTCCTTGGCGTTCCAGCAGTATTCAGAATGGTGCGGATATACGCTGCAGTAGCGCCCGAGTGACAATGCGCCGGGGCAGTGGACGCGCCGGCGAAGATGATCCGGCGAGTGCATGTCGTGGGCTGACCATGACATGGGTGTGCTGTTTGGCGTTTTGATGAATATTGCGGTGGTTGTTCAGGAGTAGCCGTAGCCGAGCGGCAAGGCGGCATATTGCCGTCGGAGTGGCGTCGTGGCGCAAGGCCCGCTGACCGGTGCGTTGCGCGGGAAGAATGACATGGCGTACGTGCTGGAGTTCGTGCGGACGACCGGCCTCCTGGCGGTCCTGCTGCTGGTTGCCTGGTGCGGGCCGGCCGGGGCGCAGGGCGTGCCCGACGAGGCGATGCAGGCCGGACGTACGGCCGAGTCCCTGCCGCCCGCCGACGAGGACTATTTCCGCGACATGGATGGCGGGATCGCGCTCACGCCGGACGAGGTCAAGGGCCGCAACATGTGGCTGGTCTGGACCGGCGGGAACGACCGGTTCTGGGACATCATGTCCCAGCGCACGTTTGGCGCCTTCGACCTCCTCAAGACGATCTCGTCCCACCCTTCGCTCAAGAACAACCGCGGCAATCGCTGGAACTATCTGGGGCTCGTGAACGAGCCGTGCTTCGAGAAGGCCACAGGCCCGGATCCCAAGCATTTCGGCTTGTGGATCGACCAGCGAACCGGCGACTGCGCGCCCGACCCGTTCGCGAACGAGCAGAAGTACCCGGGCGTCGCCATCGGCGCGCGTGGCAGGAACATGCTGGTCGGATCGCTCTACGGTGAGCCCACCGGCATCATCGGCCTGCGCCTGTTCCCCAACCCCGCCTTCGACGAGGAGGCCCAGCGGCGCTGGGATCCCGTGCGCTTCTACGAGGATCCGTCCTACTACCTGCAGAAGGACCTGGTCCGGCCCTACCGGGTCGGCATGTCCTGCGCCTTCTGCCATGTCGGGCCGATCCCGACCAGGCCGCCGGCTGATCCGGAGAACCCCGCGTTCGAGAACCTGAGCTCGACGGTGGGTGCCCAGTATTTCTGGATCGACCGGATCTTCGCCTGGGAGGCAGATCCCAGGAACTACATGTACCAGCTCGTCCATACCTCGCGGCCGGGCACGCTCGACACCTCGCTCGTGTCGACCGACTACATCAACAACCCGCGCACGATGAACGCGATCTACCTGCTCGGTGCGCGAATGGAACTGGCCAAGCGCTTCGGCAAGGAGACGCTGAAGGGCGAGGAACTGGACAACAAGCAGTTCAACGACTTCGACCCGGACGGCCCGCTCGCTTCCTTCTTCCAGCCGCCGGACATCTCGTTCTCTCCGCGCGTGCTCAAGGATGGTTCGGACTCGGTGGGTGCGCTGGGTGCGCTGAACCGCGTCTACCTGAACATCGGCCTCTACAGCGAGGAATGGCTCCGGCACTTCAACCCGCTGGTCGGCGGCAAGACGATCACGCCGATCCCGATCAATTTCGCGCAGGCAAAGTCGCCCTACTGGCAGGCGACCGAACAGCAGACCCCGTTCATGGCGAAGTTCTTCCTGAAGGCGGGCCAGCCCGACCGGCTGAAGGACGCGCCCGGCGGCCAGGCCTACCTCACGAACGACCCGGCCGTGCTGGAGCGGGGCAAGGTCGTGTTCGCCGAGCGCTGCGCCCGCTGCCATTCGAGCAAGCTGCCGGCCAGCGTTCCCGGGCTCGATCCCGGCGGCTGCTCCGGCCCGAACTACCTCCAGTGCTGGAACCGCTACTGGGAAGCCACCAAGACCGAGGACTTCAAGGCGCAGATGCGCGAGATCGTCCTGGCCCCCGACTTCCTCGACGACAACTACCTGTCCCACGACCAGCGCGTGCCGGTCACGCTCCTGGAAACCAACATCTGCAGCCCGCTCGCGACCAACGCGATCGAAGGCAACATCTGGGACAACTTCTCCTCGCGCACCTACAAGGACCTGCCCTCGGTCGGCACGGTGACCGTGCATCACCCCATTACCGGCGAGCCCAGGCCCTACCAGATGCCGGCGAACGGCCGGGGCTATACGAGGCCGCCGACGCTGGTCAGCCTCTGGTCGACCGCACCCTTCCTCATCAACAACTCGCTGGGCCGCTTCGATCCCAGCCCCTCGGTCGAGGCGCGCATGCGCTCGTTCCAGGACAGCATCGAGCAGCTGCTCTGGCCGGAGCGGCGCCAGAAGGACCCGATCCTGGGCGACAAGGTGCCGGGCCTGATCGACCGCACCACGGCGCGCTCCTACGTGACCATTCCCGTGGGCTTCCAGCCGGACCTGGTCGAGTGGCTGCTCCGGCCCTTCCGCGACGACCTGCCAAAGCTGCTGACACCCGAGGGCGACTTCCAGCTGGGGCCGATCCCGGCCGGCACGCCGATCGGCCTGATCTCCAACCTCGACCTCCGGCCGGACCGGATGGAGCTGCTGGACCGGGTCCGGCACGACTTCAAGCTGGCGGAGGTCGCGATCAAGGCCAAGCGGGACCTGCTGGCGCTGCCGGCCGATGCCGATGACGAGCGGGCCCGCAAGGTCTTCGCCGACCTGGTCGACCCGCTGCTCGAGCTCAGCAAGTGCCCGGACTACGTGGTCAATCGCGGCCACTACTTCGGCACGGACCGCTTTGCCGAGGAGCCGGGCCTGAGCGACCAGCAGAAGCTCGACCTAGTCGAGTTCCTGAAGACGTTCTGAGAGCGGGCATGGCGGAGGCAGGCCAAACGGAAGCGGAGTACGTGATCGTCGGTTCGGGTGCCGGCGGCGGGACGCTGGCGGCCCGGCTGGCCGAGGCGGGCAGGACGGTGCTGCTGCTTGAGGCAGGAAGCGATCCACGGGAGACGGCGGGCGGCGTGCCGGGCGCACCTGGCAATCGCATGCCCGACGACTACGACGTGCCGGCCTTCCACCCCTTCGCGTCGGAGAACGATGCGATCAGCTGGGACTTCTTCGTCCGCCATTACGCCGACGACGAACTGCAGCGCCGCGACCCCAAGTACCGGCCGGATCAAGGAGGCGTGCTCTATCCGCGCGCCGGCACGCTCGGCGGCTGCACGGCCCACAACGCGATGATCCTGGTCTGCCCGCACGATGCGGACTGGGACGCGATCGCCAGCCTGACCGGCGACCCGTCCTGGGGTGCCGGTCCCATGCAGGCCTATTTCCAGCGCCTGGAGGACTGCCGGCACCGGCCGCTCCAGCGCCAGCTTGCCCGGATCGGCATCGATCGGACCGGCCATGGCTGGGATGGGTGGCTCACGACTGAAAAGTGCCTGCCGCGCAGCGTGCTGGGCGACGAGCGGCTCCTGCGGACCATCCTCGCGTCTGCCCGCATCGCCTTCGACCGCAGCGGCGACCTGATCGAGCGCCTCAAGCGGCTGATCCAAGGTGCGGCGGATCCGAACGACAAGGACCTGGTGCGGTCGAATGCCGAGGGCGTACGCTACACGCCGCTGACGACCCGGGACCACCGCCGCATCGGGTCGCGCGAGCGCGTCCTGGACGTTGCCGCCCGCTTTCCGGACCGCCTGCGCCTGGAGCTGAACGCGCTGGTCACCCGCGTCCTGTTCGACGACGGCAACCGGGCTGTCGGCGTGGAATACCTGAAGGGCGAGCGCCTCTACCGCGCCCATCGCCGACCGAATGACGAGCCGGGCGAGCGACTCGTGGCACGGGCGTCCCGCGAGGTCGTGCTGTCCGGTGGCGCCTTCAACACGCCGCAGCTCCTGATGCTGTCCGGAATCGGCGCGCGTACCGACTTGGAGAAGCATGGCATCGACGTCCGAGTCGACCTGCCCGGCGTGGGCCGGAACCTGCAGGACCGCTACGAGGTCTGCGTGGTCAGCCGCATGAACTTCGACCATTGGGAAGCCCTGGCCGATGCGCGCTTCTCCACCGACGACCGGCTCTACAAGGAATGGGCAGCCGGCAGGGGCGGCCTCTATGCCACCAACGGCGCCGGCCTCGCCGTCATCCAGCGCTCCAAGCCGGAGCGGCCGATCCCCGACCTGTTCTTGATGGCGCTGCTCGGGCGCTTCGCCGGCTACTTCCCAGGTTATGCCCGCCATCTGGCCGAGAACCTGAACTACCTGAGCTGGGCGATCCTGAAGGCGCACACCGAGAACCGCGCCGGCACGATCACCTTGCGCTCGGCCGATCCCTGCGACCCGCCATCCGTCAACTTCCACTTCTTCGAGGAAGGTGACGATAAGGGCGGCAGCGACCTCGACGCGGTGGTCGAGGGGATCCGCTCCGTGCGGCGGATCACCGACAGGCTCAGGGAAGAAGAGCTGATCGCGCAGGAGGAGATGCCGGGACCCGACCTGCAGTCCGACGCGCAGCTCAAGGATTACGTGCGCGCCAACGCCTGGGGCCACCATGCCTCCTGCTCGTGCGCCATCGGCGATCGAAGCGCTGGCGGCGTCCTGGACGGGCGGCTTCGCGTGCACGGTGTGCAGGGACTGCGGGTCGTCGATGCCTCGGTGTTCCCGCGCATCCCCGGATTCTTCATCGCAAGTGCGGTCTACATGGTCGGCGAGAAGGCTGCGGACATGATCCTGGCCGACGCCGCCAAGCAGGGAGTCGATTGATCATGGCCTACGACGTTCAGCAGCTCTTGAAGATGTCGCAGGAAGAGCTGGATGCGCTGTTCACGCAGAGCCCGGCCGGGCCGATCCCGACCGGGGAGGCGACCGGCACCGCGATCATCGCGCCCGGCACGCGCTTCAGCCCGGACATCGCCGAGTTCATCAGCAACTTCGCCTGGCAGGGCAAGGTCTTCGACGACAAGCACAACGTGCTGCGCAACAAGATCCTGCCGTTCGGGCTGAACGCGATCATCGCCAAGGTCTACAAGGGCGAAAGCTGGCTGGACAAGAAGGAGTGCATCGTCCTCGACTATTCCGAGACGTCGCTCATCGCCCGCTGGATCCGCGACGAGATCCGCGAGATCCAGCCCAGGCTTTATCTCGGCAAGGTCTATTGGGGCAGCCAGCGGCTGATCGACTTCGCGCTGCAGTTCTGACGTGACCGACCAACGGCCATGATGCCGCAATCGACCTTCCTGGTGCTTGCCGAGGTGATCCCGGAGAGGGAACAGTCGCTCCGCGACCTCCTGGCGACGATGAATGTCGAGCCCGGCATGGCCGACCCGGCCAACGCGCTGGTCCCGTTCGAACGATTCGAACAGCTTCACGTGGCGCGCTTCACGTTCCTCCAGCCGCCGGCCGAAGGCGACATCGAAGTCTATGGCCTCCGCCCGACGCCCTGGCCCCTGACCCTGGCCTTTCTCGGCGACTGCGACGGTCCCGCCGAGACCTTCCTGGCCGAACTGGTCCGCGAAGCGGGACCCGGGCTTTGCCGGATCTTCTCCTGCTGCCGCGGCTTCGCACCGGATGGCGACATCCTGGCCTGGTTGTGCGCCCGCGAGCAGCCGTCCGCCGCGACCTATGTCAACTGGATCGGCCGCACCGTCGTGCAGATCCGCGAGGAAGCGGCGCTGCGCAAGGCGCTGGTCGAGTATGTGGATCAGAGCCGCAGGATCGAGCCGGTCGATGCCGCAACCCTGCGCAATCGCATCCTGACCTTCGTCGCCGCCGAGCGCCGGGCCGGCCGGCTGACGCTGACCCCGCCGCCGACGACGCCACTGGACTGGCGCCTGCGCAACGCCGTCCATGCGGTGGGCGTGCCGGTCATCCTGCTGGTCCTGGCGCCTTTCCTGCTGGTGGCCTCGCCGGTCCTGATCTTCATGCTGCGCTCCCGGGAAACGTCCGATCCCGAGCTCGCGCCACCGCCCGATCCCGCGCATGTCCGGCAGCTGGAGGACCTCGAGGACCACGACGTCACCAACCAGTTCAGCGCCATGGGCGACATCAAGCCCGGCCGCTTCCGCCGCTGGCTGGTGGTCTTCCTCCTTTGGCTCCTGGACTATGCCTCCCGCCACATCTTCCGGCGCGGCTACCTGACCAGGGTCCAGACGATCCATTTCGCCCGCTGGGTCTTCCTGGACGACCGCAGGCGGCTGTTCTTCGCCAGCAACTATGACGGCAGCCTCGAAAGCTACATGGACGACTTCATCAACAAGGTCGCCTGGGGCATCAACCTCGTCTTCGGCAACGGCATCGGCTTTCCGCGCGTCTCCTGGCTGATCAAGGGCGGCGCCAGGTTCGAGGGCAAGTACAAGCGCTACCTGCGCCGCCACCAGATCCCGACCGCCGTCTGGTACAAGGCCTACCCGGACCTGTCGGTGGTCGACCTCAACCGCAACAGCCAGATCCGCCTGGGCCTGGAGCGGCAGATGGCAAGCGAGCGGGAGGTGAGGGAATGGCTGAGCCTCCTGTGAGCACGGGCGAGCTGCCGGACCTGGCGGACATCCAGGGCATCGTCCGCTTCGGCCATGGCCGGCTGACGGAGGCGTCCTTCTTTCTCCTCCGGATCGCCGACGCCGGGGCCGCCCGTGCCTGGCTCCGCGATGCCCCGGTCACCACCGCCGTCACCAGCACGCCGCCGCCAGCCACCGCGCTGCAGGTCGCGTTCACGCGGCAGGGCCTCGAAGCGATGGGCCTTCGGCCGGAGGTCATCCAGGGATTCTCGCCCGAGTTCGTCGCCGGCATGAGCGAGCCCAACCGCGCGCGCCGCCTGGGCGACGTCGAGGCGAACGATCCCGCCGGATGGGACTGGGGCGGCAAGGAGGGGGCCGTTCCGCACCTCGTCGTCATGGCCTATGCAAGGGAGGGCGGGCTTGCCGCCTGGGAGGAGGCCGTCCAGGCCGAGCCCTGGCCGACGGCCTTCGAGCTGCTGGCCCGGCTTGCGACCTTCGACATCGGCGACATCGAGCCGTTCGGCTTTCCCGACGGCATCAGCCAGCCCCATCTCGACTGGCAGCGCAAGCTGCCGGTGGGCGAGAAGGAGCGGCTCACCTACAGCAACATGCTTGCCCTGGGCGAGGTGCTGCTGGGCTATCCCAACGAGTACGGCCTCTACACGGAGCGGCCGCTGATCAATCCTAGCACCGACGACAGGGCCGCTGGCCTGCCGCTGGCCGAGGACGTGCCGGAGCGGTGCGATCTGGGCCGCAACGGCAGCTACCTCGTCTTCCGGCAGCTGCACCAGGACGTGCGCGGCTTCTGGCAGTTCCTCGACCATGCGGCCGGCTCCGATCCGGTGCGCCGGACGGAACTGGCCGAATCCATGGTCGGCCGCCGCATCACGGGCGAGCCGCTGGCACCGCCTACGAGCGAGACCATTCCTGGAAACGGTTCGCCACCCGGCGCCCTGAACGACTTCACCTATGCGGGCGGTCCGGACGGCACGCATTGCCCGTTCGGCGCCCATATCCGCCGTGCCAACCCGCGCACCGCCGATCTGCCGGGAGGGCAGCAGGACCTCTGGTCACGCCTGCTGCGCACGCTCGGCTTCAAGCGCGCCGGATTTCGCGAGGACTTCGTCGCCTCGACCCGCTTCCATCGCCTGCTGCGCCGCGGCCGCGAGTACGGTACCGAACTCCTGCCCGACGATGCGCTGGAGCCGGGACCTTCGGACGAGCCGCGGGGCATCCATTTCATCTGCCTTTGCGCCAACATCGCCCGGCAGTTCGAGTTCGTGCAGAACGCCTGGATGACGAGCGCGAAGTTCGACGGCCTGCCGGACGAGGCGGACCCGCTCCTCGGCAACAGGGTGCCGCTGCGCGGCGGCACGAGCACGAACCGGTTCAGCATGCCCAGGCATGACGGTCCGCCCCAGCGCATCGAGGGCCTGCCTCGCTTCGTGACCGTGCGCGGCGGCGCCTACTTCTTCCTGCCGGGCATCCGGGCACTTCGCTATATCGCGGGAGGCTTGCCATGAGCACGCAGATTGCCGGACGACCGGGTGCTGGCGCCGACCGCGACGCCTTTCTCAAGGCCCTGCACCGGTCACTCCAGGCTGGCCTGCGGGTGGAGCGCCGGCTGGAGCCGTTCTTCCGGCCCGCCTTCAACCGGGCGTTCCGCGAGCCGCTGGCGGGCTTCCTGCAATACCTGATCAACCGTCGCCGCCCAGACGAGGGACTGGGCTTGGCCGAGGAGCGGGTCGCCCCGGACGAGGAAGCGAGCCTGGATTCCATCATCGCCAGCTTTGCCGACTATCTCCGCCGGACCTACCAGCCCGGGCAGTTCGAGCGCGGCGGCAACACCAAGACCCACGGCATCGTCCGTGCGGAACTCATCGTCCGCGACGGCCTGCCCTCCCACCTCCGCCACGGCCTCTTCGCCACGCCTGCGCGCTATCCCGCCTATGTCCGCTTCTCCGGCCCAGGCCCCGACATGCCGCCGGACATCGAGGACGTCGGCTTCGTCAGCATGACCGTGAAGGTGATGGGCGTGCCTGGCCCGAAGCTGATGGAGGACGAGAAGTTCACGCAGGATTTCCTGGCCGTCTGCACGCCAACCTTCGTGACGCCGAACACGCGCGAGAACGCCAAGCTGCAGCTCTGGAGCTTCCGCGACCTGCCGGTCTTCTATTTCCTGAACCCGCTCGACACGCACCTGCTCGACTTCTTCATGCAGTCCCTGTGGAACGAGACACAGTACAACCCGCTGGGCGCTCGCTACTGGAGCTGCGTGCCCTACCTGCTGGGCCATGGGCAGGCGATGATGTACTCGTTCATCCCGACGTCGCAGGTCGTCACGGACATCCCGGGCGTGCCGTTCGGCAAGGTGCCGCCCAACTACCTGCGCGACAACATGGTGGCGACGCTGGAACGGCAGGACGTCGAGTTCGACCTGATGGTTCAGGTGCAGACCGATCCGCACGCGATGCCGATCGAGAATGCTGCGGTGCGCTGGCCGGAGCGGCTGTCGCCGTTTATCCCGGTCGCCACGATCCATATCCCCAGGCAGGTGTTCGATACGCCGGCGCATCGCGAACTTGGCAAGCGGCTGTCGCTCAACCCCTGGCATTGCCTGCCCGAGCACCGGCCGCTCGGCAACCAGAGCCGGGCGCGGCGTCGGATGTATGCGGAGCTGTCCCGCCTGCGGCAGGAACGGAATGGTACGCCGCATGTCGAACCGACCGGCAACGAACTCCTGGGATGAACGGAGCGGTCCGGGCTATTCTGCCGCCTCCGGAACCGCCGTACGCTGCCAGTTGAAGCAGGCATCGTGCAGGAAGCGCCTGAGAGCGTTCTCGTTGCTCGGCAGCAGCCTGCCCCGCGCAGAGGCCAGCTGCACCGGTGGCCGGACCGCCTGCGGGTCGTACAGGACCGGCCTGAACCGGCGGCCCGCCTCCTCCGCAAGGCGCTCGGCCACCACGTGCCAGGACACGGTGCCCTCGTTGACCAGGTGCCAGTATCCGTCCTCGCCGTCGACCAGCAGGTCGAGGGCCATATGGATCAGGTCCGGCAGATAGCTGAAGGCGGCGGGATCGCCGGGCTGCCCGTGATAATGCTGGTCCTGCTCGATCGAGGCGAAGGCGCGGTGAATCGGGTGATGACGGCTGCGCCGGCACAGGGGCGAACTGGCGCGGACGATCAGCGCCGACGGGTGCCCGTCCAGGGCCGCCCGCTCCGCATCGGCCCATCCCCACCCGTTCGCGAGGTCGAGGCCCACCTGATCCGTCTCGACATAGGCACGCCCCAGCCGCCCGTCGAAGACCTGCTCGGAAGAGAACATCAGGAACGGGATGCGCCGGCCGGCAGCCGTCGCCGCCAGGAGATGCGTGAATTCCTGCTCGTCGGACATGCCTGCCGAATGGCCGACATGGCTTCCATGGCCTGCCAGATCGATCATCGCCCAGGGCTCTGCCTGATCCAGCGCCTGGGCCAAGCCATCGGCATCCCGCGCCACCACGATCTGCTCAAGGCCACGCTGGCGGCAGATCTCGGCCAGATTGGCAGCGAACAGCCCCTCATCGCCAGCGATCAGCAGGCGACGTGGCCTGTCCGGCGATCGTCCGAGGAAGCGTGACGTCACCGCCGCATAGCCGCGCTCGGCGCGATGCCACCAGCCCTGGCTGTCCAGGACGGGGTGGTCCATCGGCTTGCCTTGCGCCAGCGCCGCGATCGCATGGCCAAGGGCGGTGCGGCGAGGCGGCGTGGACCGGACGTCGAACGCACCGGCCTCGTAGAAACCCTCCTCGCGCAGCAGTAAGGAGCGCCAGTCGACCACGCCGAGCAGGGCCCAGGGCGTCACGGCCCGGACGTCGGCTCCCGCCGCCTTGAGCTCGACCGCCGCCCGATGGACCTCGACGAGCCAGCGCAGCTGCTCCTCGCGGGTGCAACCGTGATGGACCTCGGTGACCGCGACCGGGAGCCGGTAGCGCTCCCATAGCTCCTGCAATCTGGCTCCGGCGCCCGTCATTCCTTCGGGCATGTCCATCCGGACGGCCTCGACATCCGCATAGGCATGCCGCCCGTTGCCCCCGCGGAACCAGCTCGGGTAGCGCTCGACGTCCTCGTCCAGGAACCGCTCGCTGGTCAGGTAGTGGTTCATGCCGAGCAGGTCGGGCGGGCGATCGTTCTCCAGGAAGAAGGCGAGGTCGCGCTCGGTAACCCCGTTCTCGACCAGATAGCCGAACAGCGGATGATGACGGTCGATCCGGCCGGTCAGGAGGTCGAAGGAGAGCCAGCGCCGGTGGTTCTCGTAGTCCGCCTGGTACTGGAGGAGCGGCGTGCTGAAGACCTTGCCCAGATCCTCGGTCTGGACGAGGCGGGCGGACGGAATGACCTCGCGGACGGCACGCATGGCGAGCACGACCGCGCGGCACTGGTTCAGCAGCGCCTGCAGGAAGCTGCGGTGGTCGCGCCGGTGCGGGTACCAGTGGCCGTAGAGCGCGCTGAACCGGGCCGTGGTGAGCGGCTCGTTGACCGGCGTGAACATTTCGATCCAGGGATAGCGTTCGGCTACCGCCCTGGCATGCACGGCCAGCTTCTCGCCGAACGACGGATCGAGCAGGTTCGTGTAGTGCGGACCACTGCCGTGATGGACCAGGCCGGCGATCGGCCGCACGCCCAGCTGACGCAGCCGCGCCAGCCTCTCGTCATGCCACTGCCAGTTCCGCTTCTCTGGATGATCGGGAGCCACCGATTCCCACAAGATCGGATAGCGCAGCGTCCTGATGCCGAGCCCGGCTATGGCGTCCAGGTCACAAATGCGACCGCGATGACCAGTCTCCGTGACCTGATCACGCCAGCGATCGCCGACCCGGACAATGGTAGCTTCGATCCCTCCCCAGATCTCGACAGACATCGATCCAGGCAGAGCAGAGTCGGCAAGTGCTGCGACCGGATGATTTGCATCATCATGCAGTCGCTCGGAGTAGAGTTCCGCCGGCTCGTCGATCCGATTTTTCAGCAAAGAGCAGGTCCGCCACAAGATGTCACGCGCCCAGGCTAACGCCGCATCAGGGTAGAGGATCCTTTTCACATCACGATCTGCCCAATGACCAACGGCGAATCGCGCCATTGCGAGGACATGCCCGCCGAGCCGGGGAAGCCTGATCGCACCAACGTGTCTGACAGAGCACATATTCAACGGTAGGTTGAATATCCGCTATTGCCAATCGCGTTGCCTTGTTGTTCAGATGGGCTGCCCACCGCGTGCGCCAGAGCAGGATTTCCCATGCGCGAACCAGAAGCAGCCGTTTCCAGCGACCCTGGGAGCATGACGCTCCCGCTTCCTTCAGAGCTTGCCGCCGACGCCGTCAGGCTGCCGGAAAATACGGGCGACATCTGTAATGGTGGCCGAGCGGCGGGACGGAGTCGAGTGTCCCATTGGACACGGGACGAAGCGGCACGGTGGTATGCGCAGCAACCGTGGCTTGTCGACAGCAACTTTACGCCCGCAAGCGCCGTCAACCAGCTCGAGATGTGGCAGGCGGAGACCTTCAACCCGGTCGAGATCGACCGCGAGCTCGGCTGGGCGGCTGCCATCGGCATGAACACCATGCGGGTGTACCTGCACGACCTCCTGTGGCTGCAGGACTCGGCCGGGTTCGTCGGGCGCATCGACACATACCTCACGATCGCGGCACGCCACGGGATCCGCACGACCTTCGTGCTGTTCGATTCCTACTGGAACCCGGAGCCGGTTCTGGGCCCGCAGAACCCACCCATGCCGGGTATCCACAATTCCGGGTGGGTACAGTCGCCCGGCGCCGCCGCGCTGATCGACACGACCCAGCACGCGCGGCTGCAAGCCTATGTGCATGATATCGTCGGTGCGTTCGCCGACGACGAACGGGTACTGGCCTGGGACATCTGGAACGAGCCGGACAATGGACGGCTGGTGAATACCTGGAGCCCGGAGAGCCTGGCGGAGAAGGCGGCGCTGGTGACGCCCCTGCTCCTTAAGGCGTTCGACTGGGCGCGGGAAGCGGGCCCGACCCAGCCGCTCACCTCCGGGATCTGGATCGGCGACTGGTCGGCGGACGAGAACTTCACCCCGCTCCAGCGCATCCAGCTCGACCACTCGGACGTGATCTCCTTCCACACCTATGGCGACGGCGACGACTTCGCGCAGCGCGCCCGCTGGCTGGAGCGGTTCGGGCGGCCGCTGCTCTGCACGGAGTACCTGGCGCGTGCCACCGGCAGCACGTTCCATTCGGTGCTCCCCTTCGCCAAGGCGCACAAGATCGGCGTGTTCAACTGGGGGCTGGTGTGCGGCAAGACCCAGACGCATCTGCCCTGGGAGTCCTGGACCTCTCCCGCCAGCGCCGAGGCCGCCGACCTCTGGTTCCACGACATCTTCCACGCCGACGGAACGCCGTATCTGGAGGAGGAGACGAGCTTCATCCGCGCCATGACGCTCGGCACCGCTCCCTCCGAGCAGCCCCTCTTCGTCCAGCCGGCCATGTTGGAGAACCCGGCCCAGGCCGCCTAGCTGGTCGCAGTCGTAGCCGGTCAGCCCTGCTGGCTAGTCGGCTCCGCTTCCTGTTGCCCGGCCAGGTCCGGATGCTGCAGGAAACGGAAGTCGCAGCCTTCGTCTGCCTGGAGGATCTGCTCCTGGTAGAGCCGTGCATAGCCGCGCGGGGCGGCAGGCACCGCCGGCTGCCGGGCCGCCCGCCTTCTCGCCAGCTCGTCCTCTGCCACCAGCAGCTCGATCCGCCGCTCTTCGACCGACAGCCTGATCCGGTCGCCATTCCTGACCAGCCCCAGCGTCCCGCCCGACGCGGCGTCGGGCGAAACGTGCAGCACGATCGTGCCGAACGCGGTGCCGCTCATCCGCGCATCCGAGATCCGGACCATGTCTTTCACCCCGGCCCGGGCCAGCTTGGAGGGAATCGGAAGGTATCCGGCCTCCGGCATGGCCGCGTCGCTGCAGGGCCCGGCATTCTGCAGCACCAGGAAATCGTCGGCCGCCACGTCCAGGTCCGGGTCGTCGATCCGGCGCGCCAGATCCTCCAGCGAGGAGAAGACGACCGCCCGGCCGGTTCGCTCGAACAGGCTGGAATCGGCCGCCGAGCGCTTCAGGATCGCACCGCGCGGTGCCAGGTTCCCATAAAGCGCGACCAGTCCGCCGAGCTTCGTCACCGGCTCGTTCCTCGCCCGGATCACCGACCGGTCCACCCAGGAGGAGCGCCGCTCGATCCGCTCGCCGATCGTTTCCCCGGTCACGGTCGCACAGTCGAGGTGGAGGAGGTCGCGCAGCTCGGCCAGGAGCGCCGGCACGCCACCGGCCGCGTCGAAATCTTCCATGTAGTGGCTGCCGGTCGGCTTCAGGTCGACCAGGACCGGCGTGGTGTCGCTCAGCTCGTTCAGTCGCTTCAGGTCCACGGACAGCCCTGCCCGCCCCGCGATCGCGGTCAGATGCACGATGGCATTGGTGGACCCGCCGATCGCGAGGAGCACGCGTAGCGCGTTCTCGATCGCCTGCGAGGTGATGATGGCGGCCGGCGACAGGTCGGATCCGATCAGCTGGACGGCAACGCGCCCCGACTCTTCCGCAATCCGGAGCCGTTCGGCATCCACCGCCGGCACGCTCGCAGCTCCGGCGGGCATGAGCCCCAGCGTCTCGGCGATGATCGCCATGGTGCTGGCCGTTCCCATCACCGCGCAGGTGCCGGCGGTGGTGGCAAGGCGCCCCTCCACCTCACGGATCTGGGCCTGGTCGACGTCGCCCGCCCGGTAGCGCCCCCAAAAGCGCCGGCAGTCGGTGCAGGCTCCCAGGCGCTCGCCGCGATGGCGGCTGGTCGACATGGGCCCTGCGACCAGCTGAACGGCCGGCAGCCCCGCGGATACGGCACCCATCAGCTGTGCCGGCACCGTCTTGTCACATCCGCCCACGAGCACGACCGAATCCATCGGCTGCGCCCGGATCATCTCCTCCGTGTCGATCGACATCAGGTTGCGGAACTTCAGGCTGGTCGGGTGGAGGAAGACCTCGCCCAGCGAGATGGTGGGGAACGCGATCGGCAGCCCCCCTGCAGTCAGCACGCCCCGCTTGACCGCCTCGATCAGCTCCGGGAAGTGCCGGTGGCAATTGTTGAAGCCGCTGCGCGTGTCGACGATGCCGACGATGGGCCGGTCGAGCATCGCACCGCTATAGCCCATCGAGCTGGCGAACGAGCGGCGCAGATAGAGGCTGAACTCCCGATCGCCGTAATTGGTGAGCCCGCGCGCGAAGCCCTTGCCGGTCGTCATGCTTGGCTCCTCACCTCAGCCCCAGAGTTCAGGCAGGGGCGCTGCCAGCACGCCGGGCGATACCGCCATCGATGGTGCCCGGTCCGTCTTCAGGAGGAATGGCGCGTCCAGGTCGACCAGCGCGGCATGGGCTGCCAGGAGGCTCGCCGGGGCCATGGCCAGCGACGTGCCGAGCATGCAGCCGACCATCAGCGTCAGCCCATGGTCGCGGGCCGCCTTCGCCACCGCCAGCGCCTCGGTCAACCCGCCGCTCTTGTCGAGCTTGACGTTCACGCCGTGGTAGCGGTCCGCCAGCGAAGCGACGTCAGCGCCGACATGGCAGGCTTCGTCCGCAATGATCGGCACCCGGCTGCCCAGGCCGCGCAGGCCGTCGTCCGCACCGGCCGGCAGGGGCTGCTCGATCGCGACCACACCGAGATCGGCGAGCCTGCCATGCACCGCCCACAGCAGATCCACCGACCAGGCCTCGTTGGCATCCACGATCATCCGCGCGCCGAGCACGGCGTCGGCAATGGCGCGCACCCGCTCCACGACCAACTCGCTGTCGAGCTTCACCTTGATGAGCTGCCCTGGCCCGAGCTTGTCGGCCGCGTCCGCCATCCGGTCGGGCGTGTCGATGCTAAGGGTGAGCGCCGTCCGGAAGGTGGCCGGCACCTGCACCGCCGCCCGCGTCGCCGCCGGGACACCCGTCAGCTTGGCTTCCAGGTCCCATAAGGCGCAGTCGAGGCCGTTGCGAGCCGAGCCGGCATGGAGACATCCCTGCAGGCGCGCCCGCCCGGCCGAATTGGCCGTGAGCCCGTCCATCTGGCATGCCTTCAGCTCCGCCAACGTCGTCTCGGGGGTCTCATCATAGCGCCTGTTCGGGGCGCACTCGCCGCGGCCGATGAGGCCGTCCTGGTGGAGCGTGACCACCACCACGTCCGTGGCCGTCCGGCTGCTGCGCGAGATCCGGAACTCGGCTGCCAGTTCGTGCCGCTCGACGGCGACCTCGAGTTCCATCGATCCTCAGCCCGGCAGGTTGTCGACGATCCTGGCCGTCCCATGCCGTACGGGATCGACGCAGGGGAGGTGGAACTCGTGCTCCAGCACGCGGCACAGCAGGTCGGCCTCGGCCGGCTCCATGTGCTGGGTGTTGATCGCAAGGCCGATGAAGCGTGCGTCCGGATTGGTCAGCCGGGCCGCCTGGAGGTTCGCCTCCATGCAGCGGCCGAGCGGCGGCACCGGGAAATCCGGCATGTGGCGCATGTGCGGCCGGGTCGGCTCGTGGCACATGACCAGCGCATCCGCGGCCGCCCCGTGCAGCAGCCCGAGCGACACGCCCGCATAGGAGGGATGGAAGAGCGAGCCCTGCCCCTCGACCACCCACCAGTGGTCCGGGTCGCGGTCGGGCGTCAGCCATTCCACCGATCCGGAAATGAAGTCCGAAATGACCGCATCGACCGGCACGCCGCCACCGGCGATCAGGATGCCGGTCTGCCCGGTCGCGGCGAACTCGGCATCGATGCCGCGCCGCTTCATCTCCGCTTCCAGCGCCAGCGACGTGTACATCTTGCCGATCGAGCAGTCGGTCCCAACCGTCAGCAGGCGCCGGCCCGTCCGCCGCCTGCCCTTGCCGACCGGGTAGGGGCCGCCGGCATGCCGCACATCGTGCAGCTGGCGGCCGAGTTCCTCCGCCCGGCGCCGTATCGGCTCCTGGTCCGACAGCCGGGCATGCAGGCCGTTGGCCACGTCCATGCCGAGTTCCAGCGCCTGCAGGATCGCCGGGAACCAGGCCTGGTCGATATAGCCGCCATGGTTGGCGATCCCCAGCACCAGCGTCCTGGCACCCTTGGCTGCCGCCTCCTCCAGCCCGACATCCGGCAGCCCGACCGAGAGCGGGCAGCCCGGCAGCCGGTACTGCCCGACACAGAGTTCCGGGCGGAAGAAGGCGATTCCCCGAGCGGTCTTGGCGCTGATCGGGTCGGTGACGTCGCCGAGATAGAGGAGGTAGGGACTGGCGAGCTTGGTCATCGAACCCTGGGCATCGGCATTGGCAGGCACGCCGACATGGTAGGTCGCCGGCGTCCCAAGGCAAGGACGCCGGGGCTCCCCGCCGTCGGTCAGACCAGCCCGTCGGTCCCGGAGCCGCAGACCAGGACGCAGACCTTGTCGCTCCTGCTCACCTTCACCTTGCCCATGCGCAAGGCAGCCGCGGCGGCGGCGCCGCTGGAATCGGTTGCCAGGCCGAACTCGAACCAGAGCCATTTGGCGGCGTCGGCCATCTCCTGGTCTTCGAGCAGCACGACCTCGTCGACGTGCTTGGCGACGATCTGGTAGATGCCCTCGGAGGTCCGGCCGCAGCCCATGGTCGGGATTGACGTGGTGACCTTCGGCAGGGTGACGACCTCGCCGGCTGCCAAGCTGGCCTGCAGCGTGGGCGAGCCGGTGGGCTCGATGCCGATGATGCGGGCGTCGGGCTTGATCGCGCGGATCGCGGTCGACATGCCTGAAATCAGTCCGCCGCCGCCGATCGCGATCAGGAAGACGTTGGTGTCCGGGTGCTCTTCCAGGACCTCCAGGGCGACGGTGCCCTGCCCCGCCACCACGTCCTTGTCCGCGAAGGGATGGAAATAGGTGCCGCCGGTCTCCTCAGCGAACTTGTGCGCGGCGATGTTCGACTGGTCCCACTGGTCGCCGACCACACGGGCGTCGGCACCCCAGGCGGCGATCTTGGCGCGCTTGGCGGGCGAGGAATTGCCGGGCAGGAACACGGTGGTGCGCACGCCGGCGAGCCGGCCGGCCCGTGCCACGGCCAGGCCGTGATTGCCGCCGGACGCGGTGACGATGCCGTTCTTCAGCTTTTCCGGCGGCGTCTGCAGGAGGCGGTTGGTGGCACCGCGCGCCTTGAAGGAGCCGGTGACCTGCAGGCATTCCAGCTTCATCCACAAGGCCGCCTCGGCCGGCGTCTCGAGGAGCTGGTCCGCGATGACCATGGGCGTGCGGCGGACCTTGTCCTTCAGCCTGGCGGCGGCGGCGCGGACGTCCTCGATGTCGATCAGCATGGCAGGATCAAAGCCTTTCGAGCGGCTGCGGAAAGCCGCCGGGGTGCAGGCAGGTCTTGGCTGCGGCGTCCCGTCCGGCGGCGAGGCTGGCCTGGACATTCTTGCCCGAGAGATGGGCGTCGAGGAAGCCCGCGATGAAGCTGTCGCCGGCACCGGTCGTGTCGACCGGCGTGAGCGGAAGGGCGTCGATGGCCAGGATCGGGCCGCCGTCGCCGGCAATTGCACCGAGCGCACCCATGGTGATCACGGCGAGCCTGGCGCCACCGGCCAGCGCGCGCGCCAGCAGCTGCTCGGCACGCGCCCGGTCCTCGCCTGCCGAATCGAACGCGATGTCGATCGGTCCGTCCCCCTTGTTGACGGCCAGATCCTGGGAGACGGGGACCGCGGCTTCGCGCAGCAGGTTCTTCCAGCGAGGGGCTAGCGGGAACCAGCCGATATGCACGTGCCTCGCCCGCGCCAGGACCTCCATGTCGGCCTCGGTGGGCTCGTAGACGGCGCAGGCGCCGAACTCCTCGAAACCAATCCGCCGCTCGCCGTTCGCATCGACCTCGATGATCGTATAGGCGGTGACCCTGGGCAGGACCTGGACATGGTCGGTGATGACGCCGGCACGTCCCAGCGCATCGATGGTCCGCCGACCCGGTGCGTCGTCCCCCACCGCCCCGAAATAGGCTGATGTGCGGCCCAGCATGGCGAGCTGGACCGCGACGTTGACCGCGTTGCCGCCCACGAGCGAGTAGCCCATGGGCGGCTGGAACCGGTCGATGCAGTTGTCGCCGATGGTAGCAAGCAACCCTTGGGAGCCGCCGCGAGCGGCGGCGGGGCTCACGGCCAGGAGGCGCCGGCCGCGTTGAGCACGCCGTGGCCCATGAACACGCGCGGGTCGAGATCGGTGATGCCGCGCAGGATCGCCGAGTACACGGTGAAGTACTGCGTCAGGCTGTTGGTGACGAGCGGCGCCAGCAGCGGATGGACGTCGCCATAGTCGTTGGCGTCGTAGACGACCGTGCGCGCACCCTGCTTCTCGCAAAAGCGCAGCACCATCTCGGTGGTCTCGCGCGACTGGTCCTTGCCGAGGAAGAACATCATGTCGGGCTTGAGGCGCTCGAAGGCCTCGGCCGGACCGTGGCGGAACTCGGCGGCGTCGCAATAGGTGCCGTTGATGCGAATGTTCTCCATCACCACGGTCAGCGCCACCTTGTAGGCGAGCGGGCTGTGCGGGCCGGCACCCAGCACCATCATGCTGGTGGCGGACAGCATGCGGCGGGCATCCGCCTCGGCGCGTTCATCGGCCTTGGCGAGCACCTTGCCCAGGGCCGCGGGGATGGCCGGCAGATTGGCGGCGAGCTCGTCGGTGGAGCCGGACTGCAGGCCCTGGGCCAGGAGGATCAGCGCGGCGACCGGGATCTCGAAGATCGCGCCGTTCTCGTAGACAATCGAGTGGTCGCATTCCCGGTCGATCGTCGAGCCGCCCTTGCCGACGAGACCCAGGGTGCGGGCACCCTTGGACTTGGCGAAGCGGAGCGCGCGGACGACGTCGTCGGTCTCGCCCGAGTAGCTCGCGAACACGAACAGCTTGTTGCCGTCGATCCGCCTGGGTTGGCGCCAGAGCAGGTCGAAGCTGAAATAGCACTCGACCGGGATGTCGAGCGCGCCGTCCAGCGCATATTTCGCGGTCTGCAGCGTCGCCCAGGAGCCACCGCTGCCGATCAGCGTGATTCCGTCGATCTTGCCGGACAAATCCTTGCCGATGCTCTTTGCGGCATCCGTGTGCTCCTTGAGGAAGCCACCCAGGTCACGCTCGATCACGGCGCCGCTGAAGTAGAGCGACTGCTTGGCCTTGGCCACGTAGGTGGCGAGTTCTTCCACGATATCGAACTCCGTTAGCGACGGGAAATTGGGCCCCTCGTGCGTCAGCGCCGAGAGAAGTTGAAGGAGAAGATGTCGCCGCGATGGTGGTCGCGGGCATGCATGACTGGCCGCCCATCATCCGCAAGACAGGTCTCGGTGACCAGAAGCCAGGGGTCGAGCCCGGTGACCCGATAACGCTGGGCAAGGGGCTTGGGCAGGATCACGGCCGACACGTTCGCCGTGGACATGCGCGGCCGGCAGCCGTGGCGCTCCAGCAGATCGTTCAGCGACGCGGACAGGTCGGCATGGTCCGGCAGCTCCGGCAGGAGGTCGGCCGGCACCGCGTCGATACAGAAGACCAGCGGCTTGTCCGCATGGCGGTAGAGGCGTTCGATCCGGACCACCGGGTGGTCGGGCTCCAGTTGCAGTGCCGTGGCCGTCTCGGCCTCCGGGGCACCTACCTCGACCGACAGGACGTCCACCTCCGGCAGCCATCCCTGCCGGCGCAGCATCTGGCTGATGCTCTCGTAGGTGGTGATCGGGCGCTCGACCTTGAGGGCGGCTGCCGCCGTGACGTAGCGGCCGCTGCCATGGCGGGTCTGGATGAGGCCGTCCTGCTCCAGCAGCTTCATGGCCTCGCGCAGCGTGGCCCGCGACACGCCGAGCCTGGGTCCGAGATCGGCCTCGGACGGCAGCCGCGCCCCGGGCCGCAGCCCACCGTCGCCGATCATCGCGGCGACCGCGCGACTGGCGCGCTCGACGGCACTGGACGTGTGGAAGGCGGGGCGCTCTAAGGCAGTCATCGGCATCAGCGCAACTCATCAGACGTCTGATGACATCTACTGCGTCGAGCAGGTGCTTCTGTCAAGCCGTGCCATGCGCCGTGTCAACCGGCATCGGGCAACAGCTCCTGACCTGTCGAGTTGTGTAGGCAGAGCCCGCCGCCGCACGCCAGCACGGTCGAGCCTGCCTTGCTCAGGGCGAGGAGTGCAGCCAAGAAGGCCGCCATCGCCAGGCACGGCGGGGGAGCGGGGGCATACGCCGCATGGGACGACGGTCGAACTTCGGCGTCCCGGCGGTATCGGCGACCGACGAGAGAATCATGGCACCGCAATGGCGGGGCCTCGGCCCGAAGCGGAGGTTGAGCACCACGCCGGCGGCGACGAAGACACCGGGTTGCAGGATTCATAACGGGCAGGGCAGGTCGTCCAGGGACGACCGGGCCGTGAAGGCGGCCGGCAGCACGAGCGAGACGGCGAGCAGGCCAGCCGGTCAGACGGCGGGCCCCCAGCTTGGCGGCAGGAACTGGGTCGCAGGGCGATTGGCGAAGAGATCGGCAGACATCACCCGCGCCCAGATGCTGAGCTTGGCACTCGCCAGCTCCGCCTCCGAAAACCAACGCAGCTCCGAGGTTTCCTCGCCGTCCGGTCGCGGCGTGCCGCCGGCGATGCGCGCCTCGAAGCCGATGGAGACGTAGGAGGTGACGTCGCCATTCGGATAGGTCACCCGGTAGTCCGGCCCGCCATAGACGCCGAGAACCCGGACCAGCTCGACATGGTAGCCAGTTTCCTCGTACGCCTCGCGCACCGCCGCATCCGAGGGGTTCTCGTCCGGATCGATGGCCCCGCCCGGGGTGGACCAGATACCGCTGTCGATCTGGCGCACGAGCAGCATTCGGTCCCGGTCGTCCCGGATCACCGCCGCCACCGACGGCAGCAGGATCAGGTCGTGGCCGAGATGAGTGCGGAGCTTTCGGACGTAGTCGGACATCGGCATGAATGGTTCCAGCTCAGGCGGCGCGGTTGCTGAAGCCACGGATGCCACGGACGTGGCAGCCCTGCATCCTTGATGGTTCTTCCGCCAGCATGGCCACTGCATGCCCTGCAAACAGAAAGAGCGGGGGTGACCCCGCTCTTCATGATTCTCCGACGCGACCTGTAAGGCTCAGGCCGCCTCGCTCTGCCGCGAGGCCCGCTTGCGCTCGTTGCTGTCCAGGTAGCGCTTGCGCAGGCGGATGGCCTTGGGCGTCACCTCGACCAGCTCGTCGTCGGCGATATAGGCGATGGCCTTTTCCAAGGTCATCTTGATCGGCGGCGAAAGGTTGATCGCGTCGTCCTTGCCGGCCGCGCGGATGTTGGTGAGCTTCTTGGTCTTGATCGGATTGACCTCGAGGTCGTTGTCCCGGGTGTGCTCGCCGATGATCATGCCGGCATAGAGCTTCTCGCCCGGGTGGACGAACAAGGGCCCGCGCTCGCTGATATAGTTCAGCGCATAGGCCACGGCCTCGCCCAGCTCACTGCTGATCAGAACGCCGTTGTTGCGCTGCTCGATCGTGCCCTTGAAGGGCTCGAAGGCATGGAAGATCCGGTTGAGCACGCCGGTGCCGCGCGTGTCGGTCAGGAACTCGCCGAGATAGCCGATCAGCGCGCGCGAAGGGCTGTGGAAGACCAGGCGCTGCTTGCCGGCACCGGCCGGGCGCATGTCCTTCAGCTCCGAGCGGCGCTTGGTCAGCTTCTCGACGACGATGCCGGAATACTCCTCGTCGACGTCGATGGTGACTTCCTCGATCGGCTCCAGCTTCTGGCCGTTCTCGTCGGTCTGCATCAGCACGCGCGGGCGGCTGATCGACATCTCGTAGCCGTCGCGGCGCATCTGCTCGATCAGCACCGCCAGCTGCAGCTCACCGCGGCCGGCCACCTCGAACGCATCCTTGCCGGCGCTCTCGGTCACCTTGATCGCGACGTTGCCCTCGGCTTCGCGCTTCAGGCGGTCGAGGATCACCCGCGACGTCACCTTGGAGCCGTCCTGGCCGGCATAGGGGCTGTCGTTGACCGAGAAGGTCATCGCGATGGTGGACGGGTCGATCGGCTGCGCCGGGATCGCTTCGGAGATCGACAGGTCGCAGAGCGTGTCGGCGACGGTGGCCTTCTGGATGCCGGCGATCGCGATGATGTCGCCCGCCTCGGCTTCCTCGACCGGGGTACGCTCCAGCCCGCGGAAGGCCAGGATCTTGGTGACGCGCGCCTGCTCCAGCAATTCGCCCGTGCGGCTCATCGCCTTGATGGTGGTGTTCGCCCGGATCTTGCCGGTGGAGATGCGGCCGGTCAGCAGGCGGCCCAGATAGGGGTTCACCTCCAGCGTCGTGGCTAGCATCGAGAACGGCGCGTCCAGGTCCACCTTCGGCGGGTGGACGTGCGACACGATCAGGTCGAACAGCGGCGCCAGGTTCTCGCGCGGGCCTTCCGGATCGTTCGCGGCCCAGCCGTTCTTGGCCGAGGCGAACACGGTCGGGAAGTCGAGCTGCTCATTGCTGGCATCCAGGGCCGCGAACAGGTCGAAGACCTCGTCATGGACCTCGTGGGCACGCTGGTCGGGCTTGTCGACCTTGTTGATGACCACGATCGGGCGCAGGCCGAGCCGGAGCGCCTTGCCCAGCACGAACTTCGTCTGCGGCATCGGGCCTTCCGACGCGTCGACCAGCAGCACCACGCCGTCGACCATGCCCAGGATACGCTCGACCTCGCCGCCGAAATCGGCATGGCCCGGCGTGTCGACGATGTTGATCCGGACGTCCTTCCAGGCGACCGAGGTGCACTTGGCCAGGATCGTGATCCCGCGCTCGCGCTCCAGGTCGTTGGAATCCATGGCCCGTTCCTGGACCGTCTGGTTGTCGCGGAACAGTCCGGACTGCTGGAGAAGCTTGTCGACAAGAGTTGTCTTGCCGTGGTCAACGTGCGCGATGATCGCGATGTTCCGCAGATCCATGAAACCTATGCTCGGCCGTGTTTTTGGGCGCGAGCTGGCTGCTCGCGTAATCGTGGTCGACCTTATATAGGGAGTATGGCAAGAATTCCACCGTTCTGCCGCACTGCAACAACAAACAGTGGCTCACCTGCGCCATGCGCGACCTTTCCGTCCGGTCAGGACAGGTCGTGAAGATCCTTGCCTGAGGGCGGCCCGATGGTGAAGTTCGAGAACTGGACGTCAAGGCCCGCACGCTCGGGCGTGCAGCACATCGGGCCGACCCTGTAGCTGGCCGATGCGGGAAATGGGCAGAGGCGGACGAGCGGCCAGGCCTTGCCGTCAAGCGAGCATTGGAGCCGCAGCACCCCATCGGCTACGGTCGCCCTGATCCAGAAGTCGGCGGGGTCGCCGGAAAAGGCGCCCGTCGCCCAGTCGGACCGGCCGACCGTCAGCACGCTGCTCAGAAGCGGCATGCTGTCCGACAGCTCGATGCCCGACTTCACCCAGTGCGCCTCGTCGATCCGCACCATGACTCCAGCCTGATCGTAGAGTTGCTCGTAGCGCGCCTGGACCCGCAGTTGGGCGGTGAAGCCGCCTTCTGCCAGCGCACCGAAGAAATGGCCGCTATGGCGGGTGAACCCGTAATGGGTTTCCCGCCAGAAGTCGGTGCCCTTGTCGGTGGTGACCCGGAGGACGTCGCCGGCCAACTGCCAGCTGCGCGGCTCGTTCAGCCAGCTGCATCGCTCGAACATCGCTCACTTACCCGGACGGATGACGCCCTTTTTCAGGAGGATGCAGCCATAAAGGCGGGTCTCGCCGGTGGCGATCACGGCGAAGGCCATCTTGGAGCGCTCGTAGAAGGCGAAGCGCTCGATGGCGCCGAGCTTCACCGAGCCGCCCGATGCCTGTTCCACGAGCTTCGCGTAGTCGGCGCAGACCTCTGGCACCGAGTCCGGGTCGCCGACGACCTCGATACGCAGGGCCGGATCGGGCACGAAGTCGTCGAGCGGCATGACCGACAGGACGGCCTTTAGCATGCGGGGGCCGTCCGCGGCATCCATGCGGATGAGCTTGCGGGTGGCCATGGTCTCGGACGGGAAGTTGGCGTCGGCGATGACCAGATCGTCGCCGTGCCCCATGGCACGCAGGACGTAGAGCAGGTCCGCATTGAGCAGCGGATCGATTCCCTTGAGCATGTCGCCTCCCTCGAGCGTTGCCCGCACCATAGGGGCACAGCCAGCTTGAAAGAAGCCTCAGCCCACCAGCTCGTAGGGGTAGTAGGGCGTGGCAACCAGATCGTAGACCAGCTTCAGGCAGACCCCGACGATCAGGATGGCCAGCGCCAGGCGCATGTAATCGCCGCGCAACTGCAGTGCCACGCGAGTGCCGACCTGCGCGCCGATCACGCCGCCTACGATGAGCAGCAGGCCCAGGACGATGTCGACCGTGTGGTTGAAGGCGGCCTGCAGGAAGGTGGTGAGTGCCGCCACGAAGGTGATCTGGAACAGCGATGTGCCCACCACGATCGAGGCGGGCATGCCGATCAGGTAGATCATGGCCGGGATCATCACGAAGCCGCCGCCCACGCCCATGATGGCGGTGAGAATGCCAACGGCCCCGCCGATCAGGCCCGGCAGCAGGGCACTGATGTAGAGGCGGGAGCGGGGGAAGCGGACCTTGAGGGGCCAGCGATGGGCGAAGCCATGGCGGTGGCTGCGCTTGGGCTGGCTTGTGCTACGGCCCGGGCGGATGGTCTGCAGCACCGTGCGCAGGCTCTCGTTCAGCATGGTCGTGCCGACGACGCCCAGAAGGATCACGTAGGAAAACGCGATGGTCACGTCGATATAGCCGAGCGAGCGGACCACCCGGAAGATGACGATGCCGATGCCGGCGCCGATCAAGCCGCCGGCGACCAGGACCGCGCCCATCTTCACGTCGACGGTGCGGCGCTGGACGTGGTTCAGGACCGAGCTGAACGAGGAAGCCAGGATCTGCACGGACTGCGTGCCGACCGCCACCGTCGCCGGGATCCCGACGAACAGGAGCAACGGCGTCATCAAAAAGCCGCCGCCCACCCCGAACATGCCGGACAGGAAGCCGACGACGGAGCCCAGGCCCAGGAGCAGCACCATGTCCACGGACATGCCGGCAATCGGCAGATAGAGTTCCATCGGGCCTGCTGTGCTTGCGACAGGCATGATCGATCAGGGCAGCCAGCCGTCCATGTCAATGCCCGCACACCTCCACAAGACGTTCCAGGAGGTGGTGTGGGACTTCTGCGCCAGCCACGAGGTGCAGGTTGGCCAGCGCCGCGCCATCGCTTGCCGCACCGGCAGGCAGGGCGGCAAGGCGTGCTTCCAGCCATACCACCGCAAGGCGCTCGGATTCCAGCTCCTGGCGCAGGATCGTAGTCCGCAACTCGGCCACGGCTGGGTCACTGGCCGCAAGCGGCTTTGCCAGCTCACGCGCCCGCCGGAGTGCGCGGGTGACGGCGGTCCGATCGTCCCATCCGCCCTGCCGCAGCTCCGCGAGCATCGCGGACGACCAGCACCGGCCTCCCGCTCCGTCAACCAGCGCGGACAGTCCGAGGCTGACGTCGAGGCCGAACTCGTCCTGCAGGCGCAGGCATAGAGGGGCGACACCATCCCGGCCATACATGGCACTGATTCGACGGAACAGCTCGGAGCGTGCTGCACGCTGCATCTGGATGCATTCCCTCAAATGGAAGGCGGGCTGATCCCGTCGGATGCCACCTCGGCCAGGAGCCAGTCGCGGAAGGCGGCGATCTTCGGCTCGTCGAAACGCCCCTTTTCGCTGAACAGGACATAGCCCGTCCCATGGCTGCTCACGAGGTCGAAGGGAGCCACCAGTGCCCCGGACCGCAGCTCCTCACGGATCAGGTGGAGGTCCGCGATGGCAACGCCCAACCCGCCGATCGCGGCCGCGATCGCCATCTCCAGCGTCTCGAAGACGTAGCCGCCCTCCAGTGCCACATGGTCGGGCAACCCGGCCGCCCGAGCCCAGCGCAGCCAGTCCTGCCGGTCCACGTAGGGATGGAGCAGGATCCGTCCGGCCAGGTCGTCCGGATCGCGCAGGGGGCCGTTCGGGCCGGCGAGCAATGCGGGCGAACAGACCGGTGTCATCGCTTCCGGGCGCAGCGGGACGGCTTCCAGGCGCGCCGGCCGGTTCAGGTCGGTCTGGACATCGAGGATGCCCAGGTCGAACCCGCCGCGGAGAAAGTCGCCATGATCGCAGATGATGCCCAAGGTCACCCGCATGTCCGGCCGCAGCTCCTGGAAACGTGAGAGCCGGCGGACCAGCCAGCGCGCCGCCAGCGTCGGCGGCGAGGCCACCTTCAGCTCCCGGTCGCCATCGGTGACGAGACGGGTTGCGCGTGCAATGCGCTCGAAGGAGGCCGTGAGTTCCGGGAGGAGGGCGCGGCCGGGCGCAGTCAGCTCGATCCCCTGGGGCAGGCGCCGGAACAGGACGAGCCCCAGATGCTCCTCCAGGAGTTTCACGTGACGGCTCACGGCACCCTGGGTGACGTGCAGCTCGTTGGCGGCGCGTGCGAAGCTCTCATGGCGAGCGGCCGCCTCGAAGGCACGCAAAGCATTGAGCGGCGGCAGGGGCAAGCTCGGCTCCTTTAGCCTCAGCTTACCTGAGGCTGAGGCGAAGCTAACCTGGTTTGCGACGGCGGCGGAAGAAGCGTTTTCTCTGGCTCCATGGCCTAGCTTCCCTCTGCCGTGGTCTGGAGGATGCCGTGAATGATCTCGTCGCCCGACCGATGCTGCCGCTCTCGCGCCCCAGGAGCATCTGGCGGATCCTGCGTCCCCGGCAGCTGCTGCACGCTTGGCGGGTTCGCCGACGCTACCGGGAGGATCTCAGGCGGCTGGCTGATCTCGGGCCCTACCTGCTGCATGACATCGGGCTGACGAAGCAGCAGGTGGCAGAGGAAGTGTGCAAGCCGTTCTGGCAGCCATGACCGGCCATCGTCATGGCCGGCGGACCGTGACCTGCACTTGCGATGCTTGACCTGTGCCATGTTCCTGCCGATGCCCTCGCCGGACGGGCAGGCGAGGTGGCGGGAGGCCGGGATGGGCGACAGGCGCAAGGCGGTGCTGGTGCTCGACGTGGGCAAGACCAACGTCAAGCTCCTGGCGATCGACGAGGACGGCCGGATCCTCGGGCAGAGCCGCACGCCCAATCCCACGCTGCCCGGGCCGCCATGGAAGCATCCGGACACGGCAGCGACCGAAGCGTGGATGATCGGGGCGATCCGCGAGCTGGCCGCAGCAGTCGACGTGCAGGCGATCGTGCCCACCGCCTACGGCTCCACCTGCGCCATGCTGGATGCGGAGGGAAATCTGGCTTTCCCGATCATGGACTACGAGGACGAGCACTCGCCGGACGTGATCCGCAGCTATGCAGAGGTGGCGCCGCCGTTCGCGGAAACCTTCTGCTCGATCGCGCCCAACGGCATGCTGCTGGCCCGCCAGCTCTGGCGCGCGCGGCGCGAGCATCCGCAGCAGTTCGAGGCAGTGCGGGCCGTGGTGCCGCTGGCCCAGTTCTGGGGATTCCGGCTGACGGGCGAGCTGGCCTGGGAACACTGTGCGCTGGGGGCGCAGACCCAGCTGATCGCGACCGCTACCGGCGAATGGTCGAGCGTCGCCAGACAGTTCGGGTTCGACCGGCTGTTCCCCAAGCGCCAGCAGGCGGACAACGTGCTCGGGCGGATCAGACCGGAGATCGCGGCTGCGACCGGCCTGCCGACCGAGACGCCGGTGCTGGTCGGCATCCATGACAGCAATGCCGACTATGGCCGCTACCGCATGGCTGGTCTCGACCACTTCACCCTGCTTTCATCCGGAACCTGGCTCATCACGTTCGACACGGACCTGCCGCTCTCCAAGCTCGATCCCGAGCGGGACATGGTCAGCAACACCGACTTCACCGGCAAGCCGGTGGCCACCGCGCGGTTCATGGCGGGCCGCGAGTTCGACCTGGTCTCGCAGCTCAAGGGCGCCGGCACGGGCGAGCCAGAGTGGGACACGGTCCTCCGGCTGATCCGGCGCGGCACGATGGCGCTGCCGACCTTCAACGTGAATGGCGACACCTTCCCCGGGACGGGAGGGCGCGGCCATGTGGTCGGGCCGGAGCTTGCCGATGCGACCGAGGCCAAGGCGCTGGCCTCGCTCTACGTGGCGCTGGGCACCGACGTCGTGCTCGACCTCCTGCAGAGCAAGGGACAGGTAATCCTGGCAGGCGGGCTCGCCAAGGACCGGCTCTACGCCCCGATCCTGGCGGCCCTGCGGGCATCGCAGCCGCTGGCATCGTCGAGCGAACCCGACAGCACGGCCCTGGGAGCCGCCGAGCTGTTCTGGCGCACTGTTCGGCCCACACCGCCGATCGCGCTGACACCGGTGGCGCCAGCAGGAATCGATGGCTTGGCCGACTACCGGGCGCGCTGGCGCGAGGCGGTCGCGAGACCGTAACGGTTCTGGGCGATACGGCCCCGTCCGGCAGGCGGTTCGGAACGAGATGGAAATGGTCCGATCACGGCGCTCCACGCTGGCCCTGGTCGCATCGGCAATGCTGCCGACGGCGGGCCGTGCCGCCGTACCGGCCGACATTCAATTCGAGGTTGCCCGCAACGGCGAGACCATCGGAACCCATGCCGTCCGGTTCTCCTCCGTCGACGACATGCTGCATGTGCGAATCGCGGTCGCGCTCGACGTGAAGTTGCTGGGGTTCACGGTCTATGGCTACCGCCACGAAAGCCGGGAAACCTGGCGGGACGGGCGGCTGGTGGCGCTGGATGCCAGGACCGACGACGACGGCGACCTGCTGTCGGTCCGGGCGGAGAACCAGGGGGCACTGATGCTGGTGCGGAGCGTCCAGGGACGGGCGGAGCTGCCGGCCGACATGATGCCGACGAGCTACTGGGACCGGCGCACGGTCCAGCGCGACGCGTGGCTGGACACGCAGGCCGACAAGGTCATCCATGGACGCATGGTCCAGACCGGCCGCGAGGACGTAGAAACGGCCGCGGCTACAGTTGGGGCGGACCGCTACGACATGCAGGGCGAGATCGACCTGACCCTCTGGTACACGGGGCCGGACTGGGTAGGACTGAGGTTCGGCCCCGGCGACGGTTCCTCGATCACCTACCGCCGCATATCACCGCTGGGCCGCGCGGGATGAGTGCGCGGACAGTGTGGATCACCGGTGCATCGAGCGGCATCGGTCGGGCACTCGCCTGCGAATTGGCCGCCCGCGGGAACCATGTAATCGCCTCGGCACGCCGCCGCGACGAGCTGGACCGGCTGGCGGCCGAACAGCCGGGCGTGGTGGGCTGGCCGCTGGACATCACCGACCATGGCGCGGTGGTCGCGGCGGTGACGGCCATCGAGGCGGCGCATGGCCCGATCGACATCGCCGTTCTGGCCGCCGGAACACATGCTCCCGTGTCGGCGCGGAACTTCCGGGCCGCCGAGCTGCAACAGCTCTGCGACCTCAACCTGTTCGGTACCGCCAACTGCCTGGAGGCCCTCCTCGGTCCGATGCTGGCCAGGCGGCGGGGCAAGATCGCCGTGCTGGGCTCGCTCGCCGCCTATCGCGGGCTGCCGACCGCCGCCTATTATGCGGCGAGCAAGGCGGCGCTGACGGCGATGGTGGAGGCGCTCAAGTTCGACTGCGACCGCTCAGGCGTCGCACTGCAGCTGGTCCAGCCAGGGTTCGTCGACACGCCGCTGACCCGGCGCAACCGGTTCCCGATGCCGTTCCTGCTATCCGCGGAGGAAGCCGCGCGGCGGCTGGCGGACGGGCTGGACCAGCCGGCCTTCGAGATCGTGTTCCCACGGCGCTTCGGCTGGATCCTGAAGCTCCTGCGCCTCCTGCCCTACCGGCTCTACTTCCCGATCGTCGCCAGAACCACGCGGGTGTGATCTCCATCACCTCGATGGCGACACGATGGCGCGGATTCCTCGATCGCATCCAGTAAATCCGTGATCCAGCTCGTCACGCTGCGCGTAGCCACGCGGTGAGAGGATCGATCGGTTCAATGGTGATCGGCGCCCCGTGCGGCTTGTAGGAAGGCAGTCTGCCAAGCTAACTGGCTCTATGGGAACGCCGCCGTCGCCAATGAATCACCCGCTCGAGCCGGATTTTGCCGAGCTCATCGAACGTGTGGCAGGAAGCCATGACAAAGCTGCGTTTGCCGCGCTGTTCCACCACTTCGCTCCAAAGATCAGATCGTATCTCAGGCGTCTTGGTGTGGGCGACACCATGGCCGATGATCTGACCCAGGAAGTGATGCTTTCGGTGTGGCGTCGTGCCGGGCAATACGACCGCCGGCTCGCGGCGCCTGCGACCTGGGTCTACACGATCGCCCGCAACAAGCGCATCGACGCCCTGCGCCGGGACCGTGGTGCCGAAACCAGCCTGGACGACACGATCGAGCAGGAGCCGGACGACGCGCCCTTGAGCGACGAGATCGCGATCGCGCGGCAGATGCGCGAGAAGGTCTTGGTGGCGGTGGATGCCCTGCCACCAGACCAAGCCCGGCTGCTCAAGGTCTTTTATTTCGAGGAAAAGTCTCACAGCGTGATCGCGGAAGAAATGGAGCTGCCCCTGGGTACGGTGAAGTCCAGGTTGCGGCTCGCGCTGGCAAAGATGCGCACGTTGATGAACATGAACGATTAGGAATCGTACGCGTATTATGGACATGGACGACGTCCGCCAGGAATTGCTGATGGCTTTCGCGGCCGGTCGACTGGCCGAGCCCGTGACGCTGGCCATCGCGACCCATGTCGCCTTGAACCCCAAGGCGCATGCGGTGGTGCGCGCCTACGAGGAGCTAGGCGGGCGCTTCCTGGAGGAACTCGAGCCGGAGCCGCTGCCGCCGGGAAGCCTGGATGCGGTCATGGCACTGCTGGACACCCCACCGGTGACGCCGCGGCCGCGAACGGGCATCCAGCAGGACCCCAGCATCCCGCCGGTGCTCGCCAGATATCTTCCAGCCCCCATCGACCAGCTTCCCTGGAAGCGCCTGGGCCCGGTGGCCGAGTACCCGCTGCTCAAGGAGGTGGCAGGCTACAAGACCCAGCTCCTGCGGATCCAGGCCGGCCGCAAGGTTCCCCAGCACACCCATGACGGCAATGAGCTGACCGTGGTGCTGCGCGGCGCCTACGGCGACGGCATCGGCCACTATGCCCGCGGCGACCTATCCGTGGCGGACGGCTCGATCAATCACCAGCCCAAGGCCGACGAGGGCGAGGAATGCCTCTGCCTGGCCGTGACCGACGCGCGGCTGCGGCTGACCGGCACGCTCGGCCGCCTGCTCAACCCTTTCATCCGCTTCTGAGCGCTAGCTCAGCGTCGGCTCGTCCCGCCCTTGTCGACGGGGACGGTCGAGGGTCCACCGAAGGCAGCACCGCGCCACCAGAGCCTGAGCGCCTCCCAGTGAATCCCCGTGATGACCTTGAAGGTCACCGGCCCCGCCCAGACCAGGGCGCGCAGCAGTTCACGGTCGGACAGTGGCCAGCGCTCGCCCGTCTGCGATGCCAGCAGTTGCAGCCCTTCCGGCACCGTCTGCCTGATGGCCAGCGAGAAGCGCTGCTCGGGTGGCGCCACCCGGAAGCGATAGCGGGCGGTCATGCCGATGAAAGGCGAGACGAAGAAGTCCTTGTCGGCGCCGTGGCGGATGACGCCGTCGCCGTCGGCCATGGCCGGCAGGACATAGGCATGCTGGCGGCCGAACGTGTTCTTGACCTCGTAGATGACTGTTTCCAGCTGCGCGCCGGCATACACGAAGTAGACGCTGAGCGGGTCGAACACGTAGCCCAGCACCCGGGGAAAGCAGGCCATCCACACGGTCCTGCCCATGTGCGGACGATTGGCGGCTCGCAGGCGGTCGTCGACCCATGGGCGCAGCGGCGAGCCGTCGCGCGGGCCGTGGTCGCTCGCATGCCAGGAGAACAGGTTGGCCCGGCCGATCGAGAACAGCCGGGTGGCCGGCCGGTCGTCCGGGCGGTCGATGTCGAGCAGGATCGAGAAGACCCGGTAGGCGAAACGGTGGCGGAACGGCCGCATCCGGCAGTGCATGACCCAGCCGCGGTAGAGGCAGGCTATGGGCATGCCCGGGGCCTAGACGGCGAAGGCCGGCGCCCACTCCGGCATGAGCGGGCCTGAGGGCAGCGGGACCGAAGCCTTCTCCCAGGGCACCACCGCGCCCAGGGTTCGTGCCACGCCGACGCCCGAACGGATGCCGTCCTCGTGGAACCCGTAGCCGGTCCATGCACCGCAGAACCAGACCCCCCGGGCACCCTGGATCAGGTGGAGGTTGTCCTGCGTGCGCACGGCATCGGCCGTCAGGACCGGGTGGGAATAGTGGAACTCGCCATGGACGGTAGCAGGATCCGGCTCGTGGTAGGGGTTGAGCGACGCGAACAAGGGCGTGTGGTCCGGCAACTGCTGCAGCCGGTTCATCCAGTAGGTGACGGCTACCCTTTCCGTGCCATCGGGCTGGCGTTCGGCCATGTGGTTCCAGGCCGACCAGACCGCCCGGCGCCGCGGCATCAGCCGGACGTCGCCGTGCAGGACGACCCGGTTCGGCTGGTAGGGAAAGCGGGCGAGCAGCCGATGCTCGATCTCCGTGGGCGGCGACAGCATGGCCAGCGCCTGATTGGCATGGGCGGCGACCACCACGTGGTCGAACCGATCGGCGGCCCCGCTCGTGTCGATGACCGTGACCCCTCCGTGCGAGGGGCGGATCTCGGCGACTGCCACCCCCATGCGGGCCTGCGGCAGGATCGGCCTGGCCATGCGCGCGACATAGGTCCGCGCCCCGCCGGCCACGGAGTACCAGGCCCTGTCGCGGACGACCTGCAGCAGGCCGTGGTTGGCGAAGAAGCGGAGCGTGCTGCGTGCCGAGAAGGCTGCGACCGTCTCGATCGGTGCCGACCAGATCGCGGCGATCATCGGCAGGAGGTACCAGCGGCGGAGGCCGGCGCCGAACCGGCCGCGCTGGAGGAAGGCGCCGAGGGTCATGTCCTCCTGGCTGCCATGGGCGAACTCGGCCGCGGCCCGGTTGAAGCGCGCGATGTCGGCCAGCATGCGCACAAAGCGCGGGCGGAGGAAGTTGCTGGGCTGGGCGAGCAGGCCGCCGATCCGGCAACCGCTCCATTCCACCGAGCCGCCTTCCGCGGACACGCCGAAGCTCATGCCGGTCGAAACGAGCTTGACGCCCAGATGCTCGAACGCCCGGGTGAGCAGCGGGTAGTTGCGCCGGTTCATCACGATGAAGCCGGTGTCCACCCCGATCGGGCCATCCGGTCCAGGCACGTCCACGGTGTTCGCGTGACCGCCTAGGCGGGGCTCGCGCTCGTAGACGACGACCTCGTGGCGGGACGACAGGAGCCATGCTGCAGAAAGGCCGGCGATGCCCGTTCCAACAACCGCAATTCGCATCGGCCCGATCGCTCTCCCGGATCGCCCGCCGGTTTCCCGGCCAGCCCTCCATACGCTAGAGGGACACGGAGACCCGTGTCGAGGTCGTCGTCGGCCGTGGCGTCCTGTCAGGGACCCAGGTGGCGGACCAGGAACTGGGCGGCCCGCGCCAATCCCTCGGCATCGATCGCGTGGCCCAGTGCGGGCCGCAGGCAGCATTCGACCGGCACGCCCTGCGCCTGCAAGGCTTGTTCGGCCGCCGGCATGGCACTGGCCGGCACGACATCGTCCGCCTCGCCATGCACCAGCAGGACCGGCGGTGTGCCCGACGGCTGGCCCGGCTCCCGGACCGCCGGGACGAGCCGCCCGGAGAAGCCGACCACGGCTGCCGGTGCCGGGACCATCCGCAGCCCCACATGCAGGGCCATCATCGCGCCCTGCGAGAAGCCGACCAGGGCCAGCCTGTCCGGTCCGAGGCCGTACCGCTCAAGCTTCGCCTTGATGAAATCGACCAGGATCGGACCGGCCCGGCCGATCCCGGCCTCCACGTCGGCAGGCAGGCGCGACTGGAGGGAGAACCATTGCCGGCCGAACGGCGCCATGTCGTAGGCGAATGGCGCATCGGGTGCGATGAACAGCGCGTCGGGCAGGCTTTGGGCCAGCACGGGCGCCAGGTCGATCAGATCGGCACCCTCGGCACCCAACCCATGGATGAGAACCACCAGCTGGCTCGGTGGCCGCCCGGCGGGTGGTGCATGAATGAGACTCGGCAGATCCGTCATGTCCGTCGATACTTGCGGCGTGTCTTTGAGACCAACCATGATGTCTGCACGTCCGGAGCGCAACGCGCCGGCAGGCGAAAGGGCCGGGTTGGTGCTGGCTGGTCACGATCGATTGCCCGAGCCGTTTCCCGACGAGCCGGTCCGCGTGACCCGCTTTGCGCCCTCCCCGACCGGCTACCTGCACCTGGGCCACGCCTATTCCGCCCAGTTCGCCCATGATGCGGCCGTGTTCTGCGGCGGCCGCTTCCTCGTTCGGATCGAGGACATCGATGTCGGGCGCTGCCGTCCCGAGTTCACCGATGCGATCTTCGAGGACCTGAACTGGCTGGGCCTGCGCTACGAGCGGCCGGTCCGGCGGCAGTCCGAGCATCTGCGGGTCTATGAGCAGGCCATCGAATGGCTCGACGAGGAAGGGCTGGTCTATCCATGCTTCTGCACACGCCGGCAGGTGAAGGCGGAAGTGGAGGATGCGGGCCGGGCACCACACGGCCCCTCCGGCGAACCCATCTACCCAGGTACCTGCCGCAACCTGGACGACGAGGAGCGGCGCCGGCGGATCGAGCGCGGCGAGCCGTTCGCCTGGCGGCTGGACGTCGGAAAGTGCCTGGAGCGCACCGGTGCGCTCTCCTGGTTCGACTGCCGGGCCGGCGAGGTAGCGGCCGACCCCTTGTCACTCGGGGACATCGTGCTGGGTCGCAAGGATGTCCGTACCAGCTACCATCTGGCGGTGACGGTCGACGATGCCTTGCAGGGGGTGACGCTGGTCACGCGGGGTGAGGATCTTTTCCACGCAACCCACATCCATCGGCTGCTGCAGGCTGTACTGGGACTGAAGACTCCGCGCTACTATCACCACAACCTGCTCGTCGACCGGAACGGACAGCGCATGAGCAAACGCAATCGGGCGGTCACGCTCCGACATTTCCGCGACACCGGCCACCGGGTCGAGGACTTGTTCAAGAACGTGTCGCCGTCGTCTGTGTCCGGGGACGATGCCCTCAAAGGGATGCCCGTCGTCTGAAGCGCTTGGCTTACGTTCTGCTGATTCTCCTACTGGGCGCCTGCCATGGCGCGGCACCTCCGCCTGCCCGCACGCCAGGACCGCTGCCCGAGATCACGTTTGACCCGCCGGGCAAGCCCAAGGTGACGATCATCGCCCTGCACGGCTTCAACGATCGAAAGGCCGCCTTCGATGAGGTGGGGGCCTGGCTGGCGGCACGCGGCTACCGGCTCGTGGCCTATGACCAGGCCGGCTACGGCGCGCGCCAGGACCGCGGGATCTGGCCCAGCACTGACCAGCTGGTACGTGACCTGCTGTTTCGCGTGAGGGTCGAGCGGGCGGGTGCGCCCGACGTGCCGGTCTGGATCCTCGGCGAGAGCATGGGTGGCGCCGTGGCCCTGGTCGCGGCCGCGCGGTTGCCGGACGAACTGGATGTCGAAGGGCTGATCCTCAGTGCCCCGGGGGTCTGGGGCGGGGACGCGGTGAAGCCTTACGTCCGCCGGCCGCTAAGGGCGCTTGCGGCCGTGGCGCCTGACATGGTGTTCACCGGCGGTGACCTGGGCATCCTGGCCTCGGACAACATCCCGATGCTGATCGAGCTGGGCAAGGACCCGCTCTACCTGCGCACGGCGCGGGCCGACTCGCTGATCGGCATCTTCGACCTGATGGACGAGGCGGTCCGGGATGGCCCCAGCGTCCGCCTGCCGGTCACGATCCTGAACGGCGACGTGGACCAGGTCATCCTGCCGGAGATCCAGAAGGAGTTCGTCGCGAGCATGCCGTCCGACACGTGCAGGGAGATCCGCTATCCCGGCGGCTGGCACATGCTGCTGCGCGATCTCGGCCGGGAGACGGTGTTCAAGGACGTGCTGGCCGTGCTGGAGGGCCAGCGCCCCGGCCAGCCATGTGGACCTAGAGCAGCCGGGCCGCCGCCTCGATCCTGAGCGCCAACTCCAGGGCGGCCAGGCCAGCGCGCCCCGGCATGGCGCAGGCACATTCGCCGCGGATCGTCGCGCAGAACGCTTCGATCTCGGCCCGCACCGTGTCGACGGCTCCGAACGTCTGGCTGGCGACGTCCATGCGTGCGTCGCCTGGGGTGGTGACGGCCACCACGCGGTTCTGGAAGTCGATCTCGACGGATCGTCCGCCCGGCTCGGCGAACGTGGCCCGGCGCATCGTCGCCTGGGCGATCCGGCTTGAGGTGACATCGGCGACCGTGCCGTCCGCAAAGCGCAGCCTGGCATCGACCCGGTCGAGCTTGGGCGAGAGCACGCTTTGCCCGGTTACCTCGAGGCTCTCCACCGGAGCCGGTACGACGTCCAGCAGCAGGTCGAGGTCGTGGATCATCAGGTCGAGGATCACCGAGACGTCGAGCGAGCGCGGCTGGAAGGGTGCCACCCGCAGCATCTCGATGCGCCGGGGCGAGCGGATCTCGCTCCGTCCGGCTACCCAAGCCGGGTTGAACCGCTCGACATGCCCGACCTGCAGGACCAAGCCCAGCCGCTCGGCATGCTCGACCAGTGCCTGGGCGGACGGCACGTCGGCCGTGATCGGCTTTTCGACGAACACATGCGCACCGGCGTCCAGGAAAGCCGTGGCGATCTCGGCGTGCACCTGCGTGGGCGTCGCCACGCTCACCGCGTCGACCCGTCCCAGCAGGGAGCGCCAGTCGGTCGTGAACGGCGCGTCGCCGCGGTCGTTCGCAGCGTTGCGGTCGGCCACGCCCACCAGCTCGGCACCCGGCAAGGTCGCCCATTTCTGCACGTGCCAGCGCCCGAAATGACCGGCTCCGACGACGGCCGCCCTCAACATCGATCCGGTCCTTTCCGCTGCCTGACGAGGCCGGGCCTGGATAGCGTCCTCTTGCACCCAGTGCGAGGGAAAGGCCCGGAACCAGCACCCCCAAGGCGAGCCTTGCAAGACGGTGGCGCCCAGGGCTATGGACGAACTATCAGATCCGCCGGCAGGCGTGCAGCGTGAGCTGGACATAGCCGACATGCGTGGCGCGTCTGTGGCCCGAGTAGAGTAGGGGAGCAGCGCGACGGGCAAACCGCCCGCGGGCTGGCGAGGCTCGGAAAAGGGGCTCTTCCTGAGCCCCTTTTTCGTGCGCGGACCGATCGGTTCTGCTCTCCGTCCAGCAAGAGAGGAATGGTCGCCGATGCCCGACGTCGGGGGGGTCGCCGCCGATCAGCTACGTCTGATCGTTGACAAGATCGAGCGATTGGAAGTCGAGAAGAAAGAACTCGGCGAACAGATCAAGGAAGTCTATGCCGAGGCAAAAGGCGAAGGATTCGACGTCAAGATCCTACGCAAGCTGATCACCATGCGGAAGATGAGACCGAACGACCGGCAGGAGCAGGAAGAGCTCCTCGATCTCTACAAGTCCGCATTGGGCATGATTTGAGCAGTTGCCTGTTCTGTAACAGCCCTGCGCGACGCTCCGTCACGCTTCTGTAACATCTTCCTCCTGGACGCACCTTCATCGCATCGCCATGTTCCGTTCTTCGGACCGGCGTGAAGACATGCGACGTACTGTGGAGCTTTTCCTTATCTTGCTGATGCTGTTCGGTGGGCCGCTCCTGGTTGCGTCATGCACACGGCCGGGAGCGGTCGACTGGCGCACGGCCAGTCGTGCGCCCACCAACATCCTGCCCGCCGCAGCAGCGCATGACGAGGCGGTGGTGGCCGTGCTTGCCGCGCGCGCCTGGGGCTGGCGCGGCGCCTTTGCCGTGCACACCTGGGTCGTGATGAAGCCCAAAGGCGCCACACGGTACGATCGCTATGAAGTGGTCGGATGGGGCGTCCAGCAGGGTGTGCGGGCGGTACGGCAGAACATGCGCCCGCCCGATGCGCCCTGGGCAGGCAACCAGCCGACCATCGTCCACATGGTCCAGGGCGACGCGGCCGAGCAGGCGATCCCCGAGATCGAGGCGGCGATCGCGCGCTATCCCTACCCGGAGAGCTACGTCATCTGGCCGGGGCCCAACTCCAACACCTTCATCGCCTATCTCATCCGGCAGGTACCGGAACTGGCGATGGAGATGCCGGCCCATGCCGTCGGCAAGGACTGGATCGCCAACGGCGTCCCGTTTGCCGCCGCGACGAGTCGCACCGGCGTACAATTGTCGCTGTTCGGCGTGCTGGGCCTGACGGTCGCCCTGGCCGAGGGCATCGAGGTCAACCTGCTGGGCCTGGTGGTGGGCATCGATCCGATGGACCTCGCCATCAAGCTGCCCGGGATCGGAAGGATCGGCTGGCGTTGATCATCGGCGGACTGGTCAGCTTCGGGGCGCCCTATTAGCCTGCGGAGAAACTATCCCCGAAGGGACGACGGCGACATGACGAGGCTGGCCCTGGCCATACTGGCAACGACTGCTCTGCTGGTCGGTTGCAACAGCAAGCAGATCAAGGATGCCAAGCAAGGCGAATGGGGCTGCCTGGCCGGGACGGCGGCCGGTGCCGTCGCAGGTGCCGTGGTCGGCGGCGTATTCATGAAGGGCCTGGGCGGCAACGATACGCTGAAGACCCTGGGCGCGGTCGGTGGTGCAGCCGGCGGCGGGGCCCTGGGCGATGAATTGGCGTGCAAGTGAGGCGCGAGAACATGAACTACCTGAGCGGCATGATTGCCATCCCCATGGTCGGGGCGAGCCTGTTCGCCGCGGCGCCATCTCATGCACAGACGCAGACGATGTCGCGTGACACGTTCCTGGTGATGGACATCGACGGCAGCGGTCAGGTCGACGCCGTCGAGTTCGGGATGGCCATGGGCGCCGCGTTCGCCCATGCCGACGACAATGCGGATGGCACGCTGGATGCTCAGGAAGTGACCGTCCTCGCGCTGCCTGCGCAGGTCGATACGGACGGCAACGGCCAGGTTACGATCAACGAGTACCTGGTCAGCGTCCGCAACGACTTCCGCCGGGCGGATGGGGACGAGGACAGCATCCTCCTTCCCTGACCAGCACGCCGGAGATCGTCATGCGCATCGTGGTTCTGGGAGGCGGCGTCATCGGCGCCGCCTCCGCCTATTGGCTGATGCGCGATGGCCATCAGGTCGACCTGGTCGAACGGCGCGAGGCCGCCGGGCTGGAAACGAGCTGGGGCAACGGAGCCGTCATCCATGTCAGCTCGGTGGAGCCCTGGTCGGCGCCCGGTGTGCCGCTCCAGGTCATGCGCTGGATCGGGAAGGAGGAGGCGCCGTTCCTCCTGAGGCTGGGCGCCCTGCCGCACATGTGGCGCTGGGGCCTGTCGTTCCTGTTGAACTGCAGCCCGACTAGACATCGCGAGAACGCGAAGGCCAACCTGGAGTTGGCGCTGCTCAGTGCGCGCTCGATGGCGGAGATCCGGGAGCACACCGGCATCCAGTACGACTATGCGCGCGCCTGCGTGATGAAGACCTTCACCAGCAGCGTCTCGCTTGCCGCCGCGACCGCTGCCCACCACGCGATGTCGCCGTTCGGCTTGGTCACCGAGACGCTCGACGTCGCGGCCTGCGTGGAGCGCGAACCGGCGCTGGCTGCTGCAAAGGACAGGCTGGCCGGCGGCCTCTACTTCCCGCAGGACGAGATCGGGGACTGCCCGAAATTCTCGCAGGGCCTGACCGCCTGGTGCGCCGAGCGTGGCGCGAACCTGCACTTCGGCACGACGGTCGAGAAGGTCGAGCTCACGAATAATCGAGTGACGGGTGTGCTGACCTCGAAGGGCCGCCTGGCTGCCGATGCCGTGGTCGTGGCGCTGGGCAGCTTCAGCCCTCTTCTCCTGCGCGAGTTCGGGCTCAAGCTACCGATCTATCCGATCAAGGGTGTTTCGCTCACCGCTCCCAGGCGACTATGGGAGGGTGCAGTGAGTAACGCCGTCCTGGACGATGCCGGTCACTATGCGCTCACGCCGGTGGGCGACCGGCTGCGTGCGGTGGGCACGGCGGAGATCAGCAACTACGACGCCACGCCCGACCCGGCACGGATCAAGGCGCTCGTGGACGCGGTCTGCATCCTGTTCCCGGCGTTCCGCGACGTCGCCCGCAGCCCGGAGGCCGTGTCGTGGGCAGGGTTACGGCCGTACATGCCTGATGGGCGGCCGCTGGTCGGCGGCACGGCCGTCACGGGCCTCTATCTGAACACCGGCCATGGTCATACCGGCTGGACGATGGCGGCGGGATCAGGACGGCGACTAGCCGAGATCGTGCGCGGGGAGCACATCACCGACAGCCTGCCCACCGCAGCCTGATCTCCGTTTGGTGTGCTTCTTGCTGCCCTCGTCGTTGGTCGATAGTTCTTGGTGCTCGTGACCGACGATAGAGGATGGACGCGACATGGCAGACGACAAATCGGGCATCGCCGACGGCAGCATGATTCGCCGCGGCGTGCTTGGTCTTTCGGCAGCGGGTGCTGCCCTAGGTGGCGTGGCAGGCGCAGGCCTGGGCCTGCTCGCGCCGCGCGCAGCGCAGGCCCAGGAGGCGGTGCCGAGCCGCCTGCAGACCGTGCTCGACCGTGGCCATCTCATCGTCGGCACCGGCAGCACCAACCCGCCCTGGCATTTCGAGGACGAGACCGGCAAGCTGGTCGGCATGGACATCGACATGGCGCGGCTGCTCGCCAAGAGCCTGTTCGAGGACCCGGAGAAGATCGAGTTCGTGCTGCAGGGCTCGGATGCGCGCATCCCCAGCCTCGTGACCGACAAGGTCGACGTGATCTGCCAGTGGATGACGGTCACTGCCGGCCGCGCCCAGCAGGTCGAGTTCACCCATCCCTACTACCGGGAAGGCGTTGGCCTGATGCTCATGGCCGAGGGCGGCAGGTTCAAGAACTATGACGAGATGAAGGCGGCCGGTGCGGACGTGACCGTCGGCGCCATGCAGAACGTCTTCATTGCAGACTGGACCAAGATGGCGCTGCCCGACGCCAAGCTCGACCAGTTCGAGAGCCCGGACGCCACGCTCCAGGCGCTCAATGCGGGCCGCATCGATACCTATCTGGCTGACCAGTCCGCGATGCGCTGGCTCATGGCTCAGGCACCCGGCCGCTACCTGGACTCCGGCTTTGGATGGATGCCGAATTCCTACGCATCGGCCGTGAAGCCGGGCGACCCGATCTGGTTGAACTGGGTCAATACGGTCTACAAGGAAGCCATGATGGGCGTCGATTTCGACAGCTTCAAAGCTTCGTACAAGAAGTGGTTCGGCATCGATCTGCCCACGCCCAAGGTCGGTTTCCCCACCGAGTTCTCCTGAGCGCGATCAG
>NZ_DATAGQ010000159.1:0-3238 GCF_036263595.1 Geminicoccus sp.
GGGTGCCATCGGTCGACCCGTTGTCCACCACGATCACCTCGTGACGGTCCTTCGGATAGTCCTGCCGCTCCAGCGCCTGGAGACAGCATGCAAGGGCATCGGGCGCATTCCAGACCGGGATGATCACGCTCACGAACGGAACGCCGATCATGGTGCGGCTTGGATCTTTCGCCCGCGGAGCAGGGCCCGCAGCCGTGTCACCTGCCGCCTTGGCCCCGGCAGCAGGAGAATGAGGCCCTGTACCAGGACCACAACGGCCGTGCCGACGGCCAGCTGAAGCCAGGGCGACGCGATCAGCAGCGTTGCGGCGAAGCTGATGGCGATGCTGGGCACGGCGACAGCGCCGAAGATCGTCAATCCGTTCCACATCAGCGGCCGCGTATCCATCGACGCGACGCGACCGACCCACCAGAGCTGGGTGAACCAGAACAGCACGTAGGCGATCGAGTGGCCGATCGCGACCCCTATTCCCCCCCAAGGCAGGCCCGCCACCATGAGCAGGCTGATCATCGGCTGGGTCATGAGATAGAAGCGGAATTGGTGACCGGTCAGGCCCTTGGCGATGAAGATCCAGAAGGACACCTGGCCGAGGGCCCGGAAGATGCCGCCTACCGCCAGCGCCTGAACGATCGGAACCATTCCTTGCCAACGGTCGCCCAGGGCCACGGTGATGAATGGTTCGGCCAAGCCGATGATCAGGCCATAGGCCGTGCAGCTGCACAGTCCGGTCGCCGACTGTCCGGCGAGCAGGTAGCTACTGAATGCCTTCGTGTCGTCGACCAGCTTGACCAGGACGGGAATGGCTACTCGAGAGAGAGGAGCGGTGAACTGGCCGAGCGGCATCATGATCAGCTGGTAGGACCGCCCGTAGATGCCGAGCGTGGCTGCGCCCCAGACATAGCCGATCGACACGTTGTCGATGTTCTTCGTGACATAGGCGAGCGACTGGGTGCCCACGAGACCGGCGCCGAAGCGCAGCAGCGACCGTACGCCGCTCTTCCTGCTCGGCAGGCCCGGTCGCCACTTGGCCGCCAGCACCACGAAGAGCAGGCCGACCATGCTGACCGTGAGCTGCTGGGCGATCAGGGCAGGGTAGCGCGGCACCTGGAGCGCCACCAGCACCGCCACGACGAGACCGGCGACCTGCGGCACCAGCTCCGACAGGCTCAGCGCGTTGAAACGCATCCGCCGGTTCAGCTCGGCCCGAAACTGGGTCGCGATGCCGTTGAGCAGGAAGGTGGGTGCTATCCACTGCGTGATGACGACGAGATCCGGTTCTCCATAGAGCAGCGCGATCGGCCAGCTCAAGGCGAACACGATCAGCGTCAGCGATGCGCCGATGCCAGTATTGACCCAGAACAGGTTCGATTTCTGCGCAGGCGAGAGCGACTTGGCCTGGACTGCCGCAGTGAACAGGCCGAAGTCGCGCAGCAGTTCGGCAAAGCCGGTGATCGCGAGCACCATGGCGAGCAGGCCGACATCGTGCGGGGCCAGCAGCCGCGAGAGCACCACCACCGCGACGAGCTGGAGCACCGCGCGGTTCGACTGCCAGAACACGGTGCTGATCGCACCACGGACGGCGGTGGTGCCCAGACTTTGAGGGCGCTTTGCGGGTGCGGCAGCCGCCACTAGGAAGAAACCGTCATCTGGTCGGGCGGCCGCGTGAAGCGACCAGCGTCCGCAGGTCCCGCCCTGCCTCGGCGATCATGTTCACCGCGACCGTGCGAGCGCCACCGGCCTCGTCCTGCCGCCTGAGTGCCGCCTCGAGCTGCCCGGCAATCCTCTCCGCCGGGAGGCCGGAGACGTCGATGCTGGCGTCCCGATAGCCGATCGCCTCGAAATGCCGACCGATCTTGTCTTCCGGCCGGTCGACCAGGCAAAGCGGCACCGCTCCTTCCGTGAACGCCACGATCAGCACGTGCAATCGATCGCTGACCGCAAGGGCTGCACGCGCATAGGTCCGCCGGAGCCGCTGCTCCTGCTGGGCATGGGGCTCGGCACCCCAGTCGACCAGTTCGGCATCCAGCCTGCGCGCGAGGTGACGGCTCTGGTCGGCGTCGCGCCGGACCTGGGTGACCACGATCGGCCGCAATGCGCTCCGGCGACAGAAGGCCCGCACGCCCTCCAGCCAGGCCTGCCCTGGCGCCGGACGGTCCCCGCGCAGCGACAGGACGACGAGTTCCCTCGGTCCTCTGCCATCGCCCGGCAGCGGCGTCGAAGTGGGACCAAAATCGTCGAATCCCCAGTCCGGCATGACCGAGCCCAGGCGGAACTGCGCGTGCGACCGCGGATCCCGCCAGCGGACCATGTGGTGCAGGCGAAACGACAGGCGGAACAACGGCATCAGGCGTCGTGGCTGCTCCCGCGCGCCGATCCCCAGCTGCACGACCGCGCCACCTTTCCGGCCGACCTGCCAGTGCAGGAGCAGCCGGCGCAGCGAGCGGCGGAGCCGGGCGGTATCGGTAGGCAGCTCGCCTGGCTTGCCGACGCAGAGGATGGGGCCTTGCCTGGCCGCGTGCAGAACTGCCGGCGTCCAGGCTTTCGAATCGCGGATCACGATGTCGCCAGAACCGAGGCGGAGCGCCGTCACGAAGTCGTCCGACGCCGCGTCGCCAAGGAACACGTGCAGCGGTCCGATCGGCCGCAACTCGTCCAGCAGGCGCCGCCGCAGCACGACGTCGCCGATATTGTCGTCCTGTCCCATGCACCAGACATAGACCGGCATGACGTGGGCAGGCACCGGGACGGGCTGCATCGCTCGGCCAGCTCCGAAGCAGTGGCGGTGGTGCCGGGCAGGCGGTCAGCACCAGGGGGTTGCAGCCTCATACGTGCAGCGGCCGCACCTGTCCAACGTGACGTCATGGCCAGCTGGCATCGATGGCTCCGGCGGCCTATGGGATCTGACGGACATGTCCAACACCGAGCTCGAGAGCGTCCCTTGTCCACCCGCGACCGTCGTGAGCAGATCCTCGAGCGTGCCAAGCGGACCGGCTATGTCTCCGTCGACCAACTGGCCAACGACCTGCGCGTCACCCCGCAGACGATCCGACGGGACCTGTCCGAGCTGTGCGAGCAGAACCTGCTGCAGCGCTACCATGGCGGCGCTGGCCTCACCTCGTCGGTGGAGAACGTCGCCTATGCCGAGCGGCAGGTCCTGAACGTCGACGCCAAGCGGCGGATCGGACAGCTGGTCGCCAAGGCGATTCCGAACCATGCCTCCCTCTTCATCAACATCGGC
>NZ_DATAGQ010000160.1:0-8200 GCF_036263595.1 Geminicoccus sp.
CCCCTTAACCTGCCTGGACGGCCGAGGCGACCACAGCACGGGCAAACCAGCCCTACCGACGGCCTGAGTACAGTCATCAAGCCAACGCCGTCGCCCTGCGGTCTCAGGCAGACCCCTGGAGGGGCTTCTTCAAACCGTCCAGTTGCGTGCCGAGTCTTCGGCGTTATGCGCGGGCGCTGCTGCGCGACATGGATATTGCCGACGATCTCGTTCAGGACTGTCTGGAGCGGGCGCTCAGTCGGCGCCATCTTTGGCGTGGTGGCCTTGATCTGCGGCCCTGGTTGTTTCGTATCCTCCATAATGTCTGCATGAACGAGGTGCGTGCACGCCGAACGAGGCCGGTGCACGAATCCATCGACAGGATCGTCGATCTGCCGGCAGGACCCGAGGGGCATGACGCGCGCCTGGAGCTGCAGGAGATGGAAACCGCCCTGGATCAACTGGTCGAGGAGCAGCGTCAGGTGATACTCCTGATCGCGCTCACCGGCCTATCCTACCGCGAATGCGCGCAGGCCCTTGACGTACCGGTCGGTACGATCATGTCGCGTCTGTCGCGCGGTCGGGAAAGGCTGCGCGAGCTTCTCAAGGACGAGACGAACTCGCCCTCCCGGGTACTGCGGAGGATCAAGTGAGCGATGCGCCCCAGCCCATGCATCAGGACGACCTGCACGCCTTTGCCGACGGGAGGCTGCCGGCTGAGCGCATCTCGGCCATCAAGGCCTGGCTTGCCCAGGATCCAGCCGCGCGGGAACAGGTGGCGAGCTGGCATCGGCAGAACGAACTGATCGGCCGCCTCTACGGCAAGAACGGGCCGGATCTGCTCCCGGTGAGGCTCCGGCCCGAATTCATGAGGCGCGGGCGGCGACGCATGCTCAAGCGCATGGCAGCCGGCGTGGCCGCAGGCCTGCTCGTCGGCGGCGGCATCGGCTGGGTCGCCCGCGGCATTGGCAGCGAAAGCCTGGGCGGTCCGCTGAGCCTTGCGCAGCAGGCGGCGAAGCTGCACCGGAGCACGCCTAGCGCCTTCTCGTTCACGGTGGAGGCAGGTGACGAGGCAGAGCTGTCCAACTGGCTCAGGCAGCAGGCCGGGCACGCTGTCCCGGTACCCGACCTTACAGATGCGGGCCTGCGGATCCTGGGCGGCAATGTGCTGACGGATGCAAGCGAGGTAAAGGCGGCCCAGCTGATCTACGAGGATCCGGAGCAGTCATGGGTCACGTTGTACGTGACCTGGGGCAAGGTGCCTGAACCGGCCGAGTTTCGATTCTTCCAGACGGAGGACCTGAACGGCTTCTACTGGCCGCAAGGGGAATATCGATGCGTGCTGACGGCCGAGGTCGATCCCGACTACCTGCTCTCCATCGCCAGGCTCGCCTATGACCAGATGGAGCTGGCCGAGGCCACCAGCCGCCTGCTGGTCGACCGGTAGCCGCAGCCAGCGCGCCTGGGCCATCGCAGCTCACGCCGCCACCGGCACCTGCGGCACGGCGGCGATCAGTTCCGCCGTGTAGGGGTGGTGAGGGGGCGAGAAGACCTTGGCGACGGGGCCGTAGTCGACGACCCGGCCCTGGTAGATCACGGCGACGTCGTCGGCGAAGGAGCGGACGAGCGCCAGGTCGTGGGAGATGAAGACGAGGGTCAGCTCGCGGTCGCGCTGGATGTCGCGCAGGAGCTCGACGACGCGGGCCTGGACGGACACGTCGAGCGACGCGGTGGGCTCGTCGGCGATCACGATGTCGGGCTCGCTGGCGATGGCCCGCGCGATCGCGATGCGCTGCTTCTGGCCGCCGGAGAGCTGGTAGGGGTAGCGCTCGGCGAACGCGGCGGGCAGGCGGACTGCGGCCAGCAGGCGCCGCACCTCCTCCTTCACGTCGCCCTTGGCCTTCTTCAGCAGCTTGAGCGGCCGGCCGATCGCAAAGCCCACGGTGTGGCTGGGGTTGAGCGTCGCGTCCGGGTTCTGGAAGACCATCTGCAGGCGGGCCAGCACCTCCTTGGGCCTGGCGGTGACGCTGGCGGTGCTCAGCACATAGCCATCGGCCAGCGAGACCTGGCCGTCCGGCGTGGTCTCGATGCCCAGCATGATCTTGGCGAAGGTCGACTTGCCCGAGCCGCTCTCGCCGACGATGGCCAGGGTGCGCCCGCGGCTGGCCGCGAACGTGACATCGGTGAGGGCCTGGACCTTCGTGCCGCCGCCGGTCGCGAACGCCAGGCCGCCGCCTTGCATGTAGGCCTTGGAAAGGTCGGTCACCACCACCGCAGGCGGGCCGGCCGGCACCTCGCGCTCCACGATCGGGTCGCTGAGCTTGGGAATGCTGCCGATCAGGCGCTGGGTGTATTCGTGCTGCGGCGTCACGAAGACCTGCCGGCAGGGACCTTCCTCGACCATCCGGCCGCGCAGCATCACGCCGACGCGGTCGCAGACGGTGGCGATCGTGCCGAGGTCGTGGCTGATGAACAGCATGGCAAGCCCCAGCTTGCGGCGCAGCTCGGCCAGGAGTTCCAGGATGCCTGCCTGCACCCGGACGTCCAGGGCGGTGGTCGGCTCGTCCAGGATCAGGAGCGACGGGTTGCCCATCAGCGCCATGGCGATCACGACGCGCTGCTGCTGGCCGCCGGAGATCTGGTGGGGATAGCGCACGCCGATCGTGTCGGGCTCGGGCAGCTTGACCGTTGCGAACGCCTCGATGGCCTTGGCGCGCGCGGCCGCCTCGTCCATGCCCAGATGGAGCTGCGCCACCTCCATGAGCTGGCGCTCGATCGGGATGACCGGGTTCAGGCTGCTCATCGGCTCCTGGTAGACCATCGCCATCTTGCCGCCGCGGAGCGAGCGGATCTCCGCGTCCGACATGGCGTAGAGGTCGCGGCCCTCGAACAGGATCCTGCCGCGGGCGAGGCGGCCGTTCTTGGGCAGGTAGCGCATCACCGCGAACGCGATCGTCGACTTGCCCGAACCGCTCTCGCCCACCAGGCCCACGCTCTCCCCGGGCGCGATCGACAGGTTCACGCCGTCGACCGCCATGCTCTCCCCGGCACGGGTCCGATAGGCGATGCTGACGTCCTGGAGCTGCAGTACCGGCAGGGTCATCTGGCATTCTTCTCCCAAGGGCTTGAAGTCGAGCTTAAGCGTCGGATCGGCAGAAGTGAAAGCCGGAGCTGTCGGAACGCGGCTTCGGCAGGAAATCGCGCGGCGGGCCTTGCCACCGGCTGGCCACAAGCGCCAAGAACGGGTGGGCGGTCCGACCGGCCGCTCATGGCCGATCCGGATCTCGGCGAGGAACTGGCCCTTGGCATTGCTTTTCGTGAGTGCGGCGGACGATCCGGACCAGTGGCGTACCGAGCTTCGGCAGCGCTTCCCTGACCTGGACGTGCGGATCCATCCCGAGCTGGGCGACCCGGCCAACATCGACGTGGCGCTGGTCTGGCTGCCGCCGCCGGGACTGCTGGCGTCGCTGCCGAACCTGAAGGCGATCCTGTCCTTGGGTGCTGGCGTCGACGCCATGTTGGACGACCCGACGCTGCCGGCGGACCTGCCGCTCTGCCGGCTGGTCGACCCGTCGCTGACCCGGACGATGACCGAGTACGTGCTGCTGCACACGCTGAAATACCACCGGATGCAGGACCTGTTCGCCCGCGATCAGCGCCATGCCCGCTGGCAGCTGCGCCTGCCGGCCCCGCCGCGCCAGACCACGGTGGGGATCCTGGGCCTCGGCGTGCTGGGGACGGATGCGGCCCGCGCGCTGGCAGCCCACGGGTTCACCGTGCGCGGCTGGTCGCGCAGCCCCAAGGAGTTGGAGGGCGTGGCGTGCTTTGCCGGCCCGGACCAGCTCGACGCGTTCCTGTCGGCATGCCGGATCCTGGTCTGCCTCCTGCCGCTCACCCGCGAAACCGAAGGCATCCTGAACCGGAACCTGTTCCGCCGGCTGCCGCCGGATGCCCGCCTCATCCATGTCGGGCGCGGCGCGCAGCTGGTGGAAGGCGACCTGCTCTTGGCCCTGGACGGTGGCGAACTGGGTGGTGCCACGGTCGACGTGTTCACGCAGGAACCGCTGCCGGCGGACCATCCCTTCTGGCGGCACCCGGCGGTCGACATCACGCCCCATGCCGCGAGCTACAGCGACCCGTCGGTGGGTGCCGAGGTCGTGGCCGAGAACCTGCGGCGCTTTTTCGAGCGCCGGCCGTTGCTGCACGTGGTGGATCGCGCCCGTGGCTACTGACCCGCCGGAGGCAGGTAAATGACGGCCAGCATCGTCACGGTCGCGCAGAGCAAGGGTGGGGCCGGCAAGACCACGGTCGCCGTGCAGCTGGCCACCGCCATGCTGGCGGCGGGCCACGAGGTCTGCTTGGTCGACGTCGACCCGCAGGGCAGCCTCAGCCGCTGGTTCGAGGAGCGCCAGCGCCGCCGCGACGAGCAGGACCGGCTCTCGCTCGTCAAGATCGGCGGCTGGCGGCTGGGCGTGGAGCTGCGCCGGATCGTGCGCGACGTCGGCGTCGTGGTGATCGACACCCCGCCGCATGCCAACAGCGAGCTGAAGACCACCATCCGCGAGGCCTCGCTGGTCCTGGTGCCCTGCCAGCCCAGTCCCCTGGACGTCTGGGCCAGCCGGCCCACGCTGGAGGCCGCCGCCCAGGAGGGAAGGCCGATCCGGCTGCTGATGAACCGGGTGCCGCCACGTGGCCGCGCCATCGAGGAGGCCCAGGGTGCCCTGGCGCAGCTGGGGGCGCTGCCCTTGGAAGCCAGCCTGGGCAACCGCCAGGCCTATGTGGCGGCCATGGCCAGGGGACTGGGCGTGATCGAGCACGAGCCGCGCGGCACGGCAGCACAGGAGGTCCTGGCGCTGCAGGCCGAGGTCACCCACATGATCGGGCTGCCGGCAGCCCGCGTCGAATAGATCGACGGCCGAACAGATCGACGGAAGGAAACGAAGCAATGTCGGCACCGCCCAGCGGCAAGGGTGAGCCCGTCGAGAACAAGCAGCAGCTGGTCGAATGGGTAGCGTCCGGCGAGAAGACCAAGGATGCCTGGCGGATCGGCACCGAGCACGAGAAGTTCGTCTTCCGCCGCAGCGACCTGTCGCCGGTGCCGTATGAGGGCCCTGACGGGATCAAGGCGCTGCTCGATGCGCTGGCCGAGCGCTTCGGCTGGGAGCGGCACGAGGAGAACGGCAACGTCGTGGCGCTGTCGCGCAACGCCTGCAACATCACGCTGGAGCCGGGCGGGCAGTTCGAGCTGTCCGGGGCACCCCTGCGCACGATCCACGAGACCTGTGCCGAGGTGGCCGGCCACCTGGAAGAGTGCCGCTCGGTCGCGGAGCCCCTGGGCCTGGGCATGCTCGGCGTGGGCTTCCATCCGCTCTGGGAGCGCTCGGCCATCCCGTGGATGCCCAAGGGCCGCTACGCGATCATGCGCCGCTACATGCAGCTCAAGGGCACGCTCGGCCTCGACATGATGCTCCGGACCTGCACGGTGCAGGTCAACCTGGACTATGCGTCGGAAGCCGACATGGTGACCAAGCTGCGCGTCTCGCTGGCGCTGCAGCCGCTGGCGACGGCTCTGTTCGCCAACTCGCCCTTCTCGGAGGGCAACCTGAACGGCTTCAAGAGCTACCGGGCGCATGTCTGGACCGATACCGATCCCGACCGGACCGGCATCCCGGCCTTCGTGTTCGAGGACGGCATGAGCTACGAGCGCTGGGTCGACTATGCGCTCGATACGCCCATGTATTTCGTCTACCGCGACGGCCAGTATATCGACGTGGCCGGCCAGTCCTTCCGCCGGTTCATGGACGGCGAACTGCCGGGCCTGCCGGGCGAGCTGCCGACGATCAGCGACTGGGCGGACCATGTCACCACCCTGTTCCCGGAAGTCCGGCTCAAGCGCTACCTCGAGATGCGTGGGGCCGATTGCGGGGCATCCGACCAGCTATGCGGGCTGCCGGCGCTGTGGGTGGGGCTGCTCTACGACCAGAGCGCGCTCGATGCCGCCTTCGACCTCGTGAAGGACTGGACGATCGAGGAGATGGAGGCGATGCGGGAGGCTGCCCCGCGCCTTGGCCTGCAGGCCCCTTGTCCTGGCGGCACGCTGCAGGACCTGGCCAGGCAGGTGCTGGCGATCGCGGCAGCCGGCCTGAAGGCGCGCGGGCGGCTCGACTGGATCGGCACCAGCGAGGACAGCTTCCTCGCCGACCTGCACGAGACGGCGGCCAGCGGCCTCACCCCGGCCGACCGGAAGGTGAAGCTGTTCCAGAACCAGTGGGGCGGCTCGGTGCGGCCGATGTTCGGCGACTACGCCTACTAAAGATCCGGGCGTGCCGAGAACAGGCAACGAAAAAGGGCGGCCTCGCGACCGCCCTTTTCCAATTGCGCTGCAAGGAGGGATCAGCTCTCGGCGGAGCTGTCCTGCCCCTTCGGCGTGATCACCTGGCGGCCACGATACATGCCCGTCTTCAGGTCGACATGATGCGGCCGGCGATACTCGCCCGTCACCTTGTCCTCGATGATTGTCGGCACGTCGAGCGCGTGATGCGACCGGCGCATGTCGCGACGCGACTTGGAAACCTTCTTTTTCGGAACGGCCATACTCGTCACCCTTGACACGAACACGCCCGGCAAAGGCGCACGGAAACACGGCCGGGACGGTGGCCGGCCCGGAAAGTGGCCCCGCTGATAGAAGCCCCTCGCGCCGAAGTCAAGCCAACGGGGAACCCCGCGGCCGGCTTTGCGCCTCTAGCGCCAGGTCCTATGCTTGGGACCTCGTCCGATCAACTGCCAAGAGTGTGCTGCCGATGGCCGTGGCCCCCATTCCCTTCGTCGACCTGGCCGCCCAGCGGAAGCGCCTGGAGGGTCGCGTCGAGGCGGCGATCCAGCGCGTGGTGCAGAGCGGCGCCTATATCATGGGGCCGGAGGTGGGCGAGCTGGAGCGGCAGCTGGCCGCCCATGCCGGGGTCAGGCACGTCATCACCTGCGCCAACGGCACCCAGGCGCTGGAGCTCGTGCTGCGCGCCTGGGGGATCGGCCAGGGCGATGCCGTGTTCGTGCCGGCCTTCACCTTCGCCGCGACTGGCGAGGCGCCGGCCTGGCTGGGGGCCACCCCGGTGTTCTGCGATGTCGAGGACGTGACCTTCAACCTGGACCCGCAAAGCCTGGAGGCCGCGATCGACCTGGCCGAACGGCAGGGGTTGAAGCCCAAGGCGGTGATCCCGGTCGACCTGTTCGGCGTTCCAGCCGATTATGAGGCGATCAACAGGATCGCCGGGCGCCACGGCCTGAAGGTCCTGCAGGACGCAGCACAAAGCTATGGCGCGATCCGCGCCGGCAAGCGGGCAGGAGCCCATGCGGATGCCGCCGCGACCAGCTTCTACCCGGCCAAGCCGCTCGGCTGCTACGGCGATGGCGGGGCCATGTTCACGGACGACGACGAGCTGGCAGCGCAGCTTCGCTCGCTGCGCTTCCACGGCATGGGCGGCGGCGGGCAGTACGACAATGTCAGGGTCGGCACGACCGGGCGGCTCGATACGATCCAGGCGGCTGTCCTGCTGGAAAAGCTCGCGATCCTGGATGACGAGCAGGGCGCCCGGCAGCGGGTGGCCGATGGCTACGCGCGCGGGCTCTCTAACCTTGCGATCACGCCGCGGGTGCCGGACGGAGTGGCCTCGGCCTGGGCGCAGTACACGCTGCGCGTCGATGATCGCGATGCGATCAAGGCGGAGCTCGCCGCCAACGGCGTGCCGACCATGATCTACTATCCCAAGGCGCTGGCCGACCAGGCCGCCTTTGCCGGCGCGCCGGTGAGCCCCACCGGCATCGAGGTGAGCCGCCGTCTGACGGGTGAGGTGTTGTCGCTTCCGATGCATCCGTATCTGGAGGAGATGGTCCAGGCGCGGGTGATCGAGGAGGTGAAGGGCGCGCTTCTCAAACGCGCGGGCTGATCTGCCACGTCGAGTTGTTTTCCCTCTTGATGGAACCAGTCGGCTTCCTATCTGAAACGTCCTGGCCGGCAATGCCTGCCTGGTCGGATCGGACGCCGGCTTGCGAATTTCGTCGGGCCGGGGGTCTTGATGCGACGGGTGGGCTTCCCATCTAGGTTATCAGGTGGTGGCGATGACTGTTTTGCGGTCATGCTGCTGCGGGGTGGTCGAAGAAAGCCATTGACCTTGGTGTCTGGCGGATCTAGAACCCCTCCCACGAAGCGCGGTGGTGCTGGGCG
>NZ_DATAGQ010000161.1:0-2690 GCF_036263595.1 Geminicoccus sp.
CCCACCGGATCCGGCTTTTGTTGAGGCAATGATGCAGGGAGTGCGGGAGAAGCTCTGAGCCTCATCGAGGACAGGCGCTGCGGATCACCATGGTGTGCAGGGCTGCCAGGCATGGCGTCACTTGCTGCTTCTACGCTGCAGAGGCGGCAGGTTCGGAGCGGCCGTCATGCAGATACATCACTCTCTCTAGCTTCTCAAAGGCTAGTCAGCCGACCTTTCCTGCTGCCGGCGCGAACCGGGCCAGCTGGTCAGCCGGATGTGGCATGCTGCTTTAGCGAAGTAACGTAGCTTCAGCGTCGGATCAGGACGACACCTGCGATCAGCAGCGCCACGCCAATCAGACGCGGCAGGTCGATCGGACGTTGGGCAAGGCCGAGCCACCCGAAGTGGTCGAAGGCCACTGATCCGAGCATCTGGCCTGTGACCAGGAGGGCTATGAAGCTTGCGGCTCCGAGCTGCGGCACGAGCACGATGGCAAGGCCGATGAAGATCGCGCCGAACAGGCCGCCACTCCAGGCCCACCACGGAATACGGGCAGCGATGCTGGTCGAAGGAAGGGGATCGCGTAAGGCAAGTGCCAGCAGCGTCATGCAGACGAGCCCTACAAAGTAGCTCATGAAGCCGGACCAAACAGCCGAATTCAGTGCGGTCCGCAGGTTGCTGTTCAACCCCTGCTGGACAACGATGCTCACCCCTGCCGCGACGGCAAGAAGAACAGGCACGACCAAGCTTAGCATCTGCACCTCTGGCCATTCGCAGCCGGGATCAGCACCGCTACGGCGCTGGCAAGCACGATCACGCGCGGCAAGCCCAGGGGCCATACCAGTCTGGTCCGCGGCGCTCCGGTTCTGGCTCATCTTCCGCTTGCCGTCGATGCGCGTGTCGGCATTCACAGGGCGATGATCTCCGCAGCTGCGCGCGGATGAAAGCTTCAGGTGTGTCCGTGACGGCCCCTGGCTCCACATGATCATTCAGCTCCAACTCTGCTCGCTGCATGCCATGGTTGCGGAGCGCCTCGCACGCGAAGGCTGACGACTCCTTTCTTCGCTTCACGGTCAGGCCATTCCGCCGGTGTCATGTGCTTGTCCGGCAGCTTGGACCAGGGTACCGCAGTGCAGATATTAGCCGCAAAACGGGGGTGGACTGGTGCAGCTAACACTCGCCGAGGCGGCGATCATGGCGGGCAGGAGCCCGGCGCACCTCACTCGAATGATCAGGTTGGGCAAGATCGCGATCGTGGGCCGCAGCTCGAAGCGGTCACCCTTGATCGACCCAGCAGAGATTACCCGCTGCTTCCCGGATGCTTCCCTGGAGCGGCTATACGGGCCGAAGAAGTCTAGCTCCCAGACCGATGCCAGTGTTGAGCCAGTAGGCGTCCCGGCTCAGCAGGCTGCCTTGGAACAGGCCAAAGCGGATCTTGAGCTGGAGCGAAAGGCTTGGGAGGACGAGCGACAGGCAGCACGGGAGGAGCGGCTCCGGCTGCTGTCGCTGCTCGAACTTGCACTGCAGAGGAACCACCGCCAAGCTGGCGAGGCAGGAGTGCAATAGGCGGCTCCCGACCTGCCTCGCTTGCCAGACAGCCTTCAACTAAGCCCGGTACCGCCGCATCCGCAGGAGGTCGTTGGCAATCGAGCAGGCTAAGCGAACGTCGGTCGTTTCGCCCTTGAGATCGGCGGCCGTGAACTCGTCGTCGTCGCCGAGACTCCATGCGATCGCTGCCGCCTTGACCAGCAGGCCTGGCATCGTTGCCGCATGCATCGGCTGGATCTTGTCTACGATGATTCTGGTCCTGCCTTTCAGGATGGCGGACTCCTCCTCGAGCTCTTCAGTCTAATGATGAGCGTGGGCGGCATCGAACGCGGACTCGGTGGCCCAAGCGCTCTCGAGCTCGCGCCCTAGGTCGAGGAGTGTAGCATCCGGATGCTTGGCAGGATTAGTCGAGGGTTCGGTATCGGAGGACAGCAGGTCACCGGTGATGCCGGTCACAGGAACGGCTGCAAACCCTGCGAGCAGTGTGCGGCGGGAGGCGCTATGAACGTGTTCAGCCGACGACATGGAGTGATGTCCTTGTCTGAGGTCAGGCCCGGTGTGGGAGGTAGGATGCCTGCACCGGGCCGCGTAGGCGGTTAAAATTTAACCGCTCAGTCAACATTCAACCATTACCCGGGTAGCGTCAACCCCTACGTGGTTATATCATGACCACATGATAGAACCTGTACAGAGCCGGATGGCACGCGCGGCGCTCGGTTGGAACGCTTCCCAGCTGGCGACCGCGGCGAATGTTGGTATCACGACCATAACGAGGTTCGAGACGGGGCAGTCCCTCCCTATCCCGAATACGTTGGCCGCTATTCAGCGCGCTTTAGAGCAGGGTGGAATTGAATTCATTCCCGATGAAGGCACCGGACCCGGTGTCCGGTTGCTTAGGAAGAACACGCCACTGGCGCATGACACGCTGCGGCTCGTTCCTGCCAGGAAGGCGGCCCGGCGACCGTAGCGCTGCGCCATGATACCTGCAGGCAAGGTACAAGCCGCCATCCCGACCACGAAGGTGGATGGTTCCAACAACCTCGCGGTCTGCGTCTCGATCTGATTCAATCCTCGTGACGGGGAGAGGAGCGAGTCGATGGGCAGCGAGCCAGGCTTTTTCGACGTGGATGATCGCCTTCGTCGGTTGAGCGATCTGGGCG
>NZ_DATAGQ010000162.1:0-4194 GCF_036263595.1 Geminicoccus sp.
CCGTGGCGTCTGGCCAGTGCCCTCACGCTCGCTTCACTAGCTTGGATTGCCCGACGAACCGCCTCGGTCGTGGTGGCGCGGCCGTGAAGAACCTGGCCCGTCCTTCCAGATGTGCTGCTCGAGCGTAGCACTACACTCTGGAACCAAACATCTAGTGGTCTGAGTTGGAAGTTCGTTGGCAGAAGCGGGCGACGCTGGCGAGGATGGTGTCGGCGCTCTTGGTCCAGACGAATGGCCTTGGGTGCTGGTTCACGTCCTCGATGTAGCGTTGGATGGCTTCCTCCAATGCCTGGGTGCTGCTGAACACGCCGCGCTCGAGCCGGCGCCGGGTGAGCAGGGCGAACCAGCACTCAACCAGGTTGAGCCATCAATGGCCAGCAGGCCATTGATCCGAACATCGTAGGAGCGGCAGCCAGGAGGCTGCCGAGGGAAGCACTGGTTGGCGTGAAGTGCAGGTGGAAGCGCGGCCGCTTGACCAGCCAGTCGTGGACGATCCGGGTCTTGTGGGTGGCGGCATTGTCCAGCACGACGTGAACGTCGGCATCTGCTGGCACGCTTGCCTCAATGGTGTCGAGGAAGGCGCGGAACTCGATGCTCCGGTGCCGGCGCTGGCAGCGGCCGATGACCGTGCCGGCCTTGATGTCCAAGGCTGCGAACAGATCGGTCGTGCCGCAGCGCCGGTAGTCGTGCGTATGGCGCTCGGGCTGCCCCGGGCGCAGAGGCAGGACTGGTGCCGTCGACCGCAGCGCCCCGCCGCTGTCTCCTGACAGCGGCCCTTGCAGGGATGGAGCCGGCGCCTAGCTGCGCCGGCTGGATCTGCGGCTTCTCGTCGACGCACAGCACCAGGGCCCGGTCCGGCGGGTTCAGGTACAGGCCAACCACATCACGGACCTTCTCGACAAAAGCCGGATCGGTCGAAAGCTTGAAAGTTCTCCACCCGGTGCGGCCGCAGGCCAAACGCCCGCCAGATCCGGCTCACGGCGGTCTGGCTCATCCCGACCTGCCTGGCCATCGAGCGCGTGCACCAGTGGGTGGCATTGGCCGGCTTCTTCTCCAGAGTGATCGCGATCAGGCGCTCCACGGCCTCGTCGTCAACCCGTCTTGGCGCACCGGAACGTGGCGCATCCACCAGACCCTCCAGCCGATGCTCGGCAAAGCGCCGACGCCACAGGGCTACCGTCGGCCGACTTACACCCAGCGTCTTGGCTACCCCAAGATTGGTGGCCTCCGGCTCAGCACAAGCAAGCACCACACGGTGTTGTTGCCCCCTAAAGACCGGGCACGCTGCGCCAAGGCCTAGCCAACCTTGCGACGCCGCATCAGGTTCTCCAGCGCGCAACGCTCCACCGACGTCAGTTCAAGGGCAATCGCCTTCGGTCCGCGAGCCATGGCAGCCTCCTCCACCAAGGGTGCTACCATCGCCCACTTCATTCGAAGTGCAAGCAAACTTCCAACTCAGACCACTAGCACTACCTGGGCAATTTGTTTGGTGGGGCAGGCCCGACTTCAGCACCGCAATGTGGGCAGCAGATCCATGGGTGTTGGAACAGTTCGATCAGCCGGCGGCGGACGGCTGGCAAGCTTGGTCGCGGCGGTGGTCCTGCTGATCTGGCCTCGGCTAGCACCGACACTTCCATCGTGGTGAAGCCGAAGGCGTCGTCGAGTTCGCGGTAGGCGAGCAGGCCGTCGGTGGTGAACCGAGCACCGCGGAACTCAAGCTTGAGCCAGCGGTCGAAGGCGACCTGACAGGCTCTTTTATTTCACCCGTCGCGTCCATCATCCCGCCCTCAGGCCGTTGCTATATCTCTGGTCTCCACAGCAGAATCAGCGCAGAACGTCAGCTGCAGGCCACCGTATCTGGGGAGATTTGGAATTTAGTGCCTTGGTCAAGTGTACTCTTCGCTTTTGACCGTGAGGCGTCAACTACCGACGGTATGCCTCACTTTGCACGTCCATTTCATTACACCGACGGGGTCATGCCTCCTCGCTCCTCGGATGCATCCCACTTGATGATTAGTCTACCTAGCGGGCCTGCGACGATGACCAGCGCCAGCGTCACCCCCGCGCACCAAGCCGCCCCCTTCAGCAGTTGCCAGCCGCACGCCGCGTTCGGCACCACCCTTATTGAGCAGGCTGAGAATTCGGTTCCGGCTATAAAATCCACGAACCAGAGAAGGAGTACTGGCATCAGTCCCAGAAGGATGAATATGAGCACGGCAACCCAGAACAGCATCAGGGACTTCCGCTTCCTCTCCGTCTTCTTGCTGAGTTGCTGCAAGGACTTCCCGACGTTTACGGCCTCGGGATGGCCGAGGAGCCAATCACCAATCCAGCGGGCAAGGGGCTGGGGACCACCACCAGCGTCCTGAAGGTAGTAGACGTGGCTTGCCAGGAGGACTGGGTGGGCCTTGCAGGCGACATTATATGGCTCCAGCGGCTTGCAGTCCTTTGCCCCCTTCAGCGGCGTGCGCTGCGGTGTTCGTTTGTCAAACACATCGTTGTGGTTGAACGCGTTCAGTTCCGCGCCTACCGGATCAGTGGGATCCCAGACGTTGACCCACTGCGCCTGGGCCGGGAACACGGCCGCCCAGCGATTTAGCGCCACAATCCGCGGCCAGATGCCGGCGAATTTGTCGAGTGGAGAACCATAGGTGAGCAGGCCATAGAATCTTCTGAATAGCTGCTCGCGGTAGACGACGCTGTCCTGGCCAAGTCGGTCTGCAGGTAGTGCTGGGGCGAGGTACTGGTCGTCCGCAACATCTTCCGCCGTCGGCCCATCATGATCACCACGTCGCTGTCCGGCGAGGCCGCACTGCTGCAGCCGGTCCAGGCGTTCTCGGTCTAGGTAAGCGGCGAGACCAATGCCGGTGGCCTGAAGCCCATTGAAGGCCACCACCGTGCCCTGGCTATGGGCAAGCACGTACCAACGATCGTAGGGAACAGGTCCGTGAGACGGGCCACAGCCACGCGAAGCAACGTCGGCAAGCACACGGGCCATGCGCCGACGGATCGCATAGCGTGGTGCCTCGTTGCAAGACTCCAGAAGCCCGGGGCCGACGCGACGCGGCTGGGTGTAGAGCCGTACCGCAGAGACGTAGCTGACCAGTGTCTCAAGCGTCGCAGGCAGAGTGGTTCCGAACACCCTCTTCGCGATGAAGTTGAGCGTAACTAAAACTGGCGCAGCTAGGAAGAAGATCCAGGCGACAATGAACAACTGAATGCGGTCGGAGGAAGTAGGCGGAGCATCGTGCTTACGGTTCGGAAAGCAGGGTAGCGCCATCATGCGCTCGAACAGCGGCGACTTCGGCCTCTTGAGCCCGCGGGCCAACCAGATCGACAAGCCCCAGAACCAAAATAGGATGCCCTTTGTCAACGAGGCGGATTCGTTGACGTCGGCCCAGTGCACCTCATGCACGCCGATCCAAGTCAGCTTGGGACAGTCACCATCACGGCTGCGGACCGTAATCCACGCCTGCGGATCTCCGGACTCGACGTTCTCCGGCGTGACCACAGTCACCCGGCGCTTGCGATCCTCGCGCTCAAGTCCCTCGGCGAGCGCGCGGACAACCCCTTCCATGTGGTCACCCGGCTGCTGCTCGCCGATGCCGTGGACAACGATGACGCCTACGGTCTCAACTTCCAAGTTTGAGCCTGCCTCTGGGTGCGGCGAAGAATTTGGCAAGTTAGCCTTGTCGAGCGAATGATCAACGACGTTGGCATTGCTCATGATACATCCTCGGCAGCAAGAGGTTGCTCGCGTTCGAAGCCGAGGGCGATGCTGGCCCGCCGCCCCGTCTTCGCGAGGATCGCCGTGGCCTTGGCATAAGAAGGATAATTAAACTCGAAAGGCGGACTGCGCAACTGGACGATGCGCCTGCTGCCACCGGCTCCGGCGTCTCAATGCGTACAGATCATAGATTTCCTACCGGTTGCCAAGCAGGACAAGAAGGCGGTCAAGCGCTTTCTTCATTGGGCACAAATTAGGATCAGTTCAAAGAGTCCCACATTGAACGATCTTGATCCTTTTGTCCCTGTCTGGAACATTTGGTCCTTACTGACTGTCCGCAAAGTGGCTGGGACGGTTATGCGAGGCGTCGAAGCATGATGCGGCTCATGGCGGTGTGGATCATGGCGAGGCCCGTTTCAGGCAGGCGCTCGTAGTCGCGAGCAAGGCGACGAGAGCGAGACAGCCAC
>NZ_DATAGQ010000163.1:0-15218 GCF_036263595.1 Geminicoccus sp.
GGGGAAAAGCAAGCAAGCCAGGCCCGCAGAACCACCGCCGCAGCCGACCCTGCCAGCTGGTCAAGCTGTTCCACCACGCCTGAGCCCGCTGCCCGCACCAAAGGACCGGCCACAAAGCAGCGTGCCAAAGTAGTGCGAGGCCGCTCCCCTGGTCGGAAGGCTTCCTGTCGAAGGCCGCTGCTTCGGCTCGAATGCGCTTTGGGCCGATGTGGCGCTCGTTGGCAGAGCGTTCCCGTCTACGGTTCAAGCCCCCGGGCTAACAGGATACCCAGAGCCTGCGATCATCGGCTGATTCTACAGTGCAAGTCATTCCCATAGTAGCGCCTGAACATCACATGATGAGCGGACGCACGCTGTGCCATGCCGGAGATGGAGCATCTGCCAGGGTCGCGTGGAGACAGGATATTCTCTCGCACGTGACGCACGACCTCCTGTCGCCGATCAGGCTTCCTCGGCAGCGCCGAGCAGGAAATAGATGAGGGCTGTCTGTTCCTCATGGGTACAGTTGAACAGCAGGTGAGTCCGGTGCCGGCTCACGCTCAGGACGCGCGCCTCGATGGTGCGTCGCGGCAACATGCCCTGGATGTCGAGGCCCACGGAGGCGCCGACGATGGCCGGAAACGCGGGTGCCAGCCCCGCGCCGCCCAGCGAAAGGTCGAGGATCGTGACCGGGCGGACAGCACCCTCGATGTCGACCTTGGCAGGAAGGCCGCTTGGAAAGCGGCGATGATAGCGGCGCTCATTCGCCGAAGGCAGTTCCGCCGGCGGCGAGCCTTCACTTTCTCCTTCGATCTGGCTCATGCTCGCTCCTCGTGCATCGTACATCGTGCTGTCGCTACGATAGGCGCCACAGGTTAATGAAGCGTTGACCGCCGGCCGAAACCGCACGCCCAGGAGGAATCTTGCGGCTTGGGGGGTAGGCCGCCGCTTCCCGGTTCCGCCACGGTGCCTCTTGGTCTAGACCCTGCCAGCATCGAACCAGACAGCTGACGTACCGAGACGATGGCCGGGCATTCCCACGCAAAAAACGTCATGCACCGCAAGGGCCGCGCCAACGCGGCCAAATCGGCGCTCTTTACTCGACTGATGAAGGAGATTCAGGTCGCGGCGAAGACCGGCGTGCCGGATCCCGCCATGAACCCGCGCCTGCGGATGGCCGTGCAGGCCGCGCGGCAGGCCAACGTGCCGAAGGACAATATCGAGCGCGCCATCAAACGCGGCCAGGGCAACGACGGCGAGAACTATGAGGAGGTCCGCTACGAGGGCTACGGTCCAGGTGGCGTCGCCATCATCGTGGAAGCCCTCACCGACAACCGGAATCGCACCGCAGCCGATGTCCGCTCTGCCTTTTCCAAGCATGGCGGCGCGCTCGGCGAGAGCAACAGCGTCAGCTTCCAGTTCGAACGGATCGGCAAGATCCGCTTCGATGCGTCGGTCGCTGACGATGACACGGTCATGGAAGCCGCCATCGATGCTGGCGCGCAGGATGTGGAGAGCAGCGACGAAAACCACGAGATCTACTGCGCGCCGGAGGAACTGAGCGCGGTGCTGCAGGCGCTGGAGACCAAGCTCGGCTCGGCCAGCGAAGCGATCCTGACCTGGCGGCCGCAGAACAGCGTGCCGCTCGACGACGAGAAGGCCGAGACCCTGTTCGACCTGCTGGAGGTTCTGGACGAAAATGACGATGTCCAGCGGGTCATCGCCAATCACGAGGTGTCCGACGAGACCCTGGCACGGCTGAGCGCGGCCTGATGCTGGTGCTCGGCCTGGATCCCGGGCTGCGGCATACGGGTTGGGGAGTGGTCGAGGCTGTAGGCAACCGGCTGCGGTTCGTGGCGGCCGGCGTGCTCGATACCGACGCGCAGCATGATCTGGCCGTACGGCTGGTCACATTGCACGCGGGGCTCATCGAAGTGGTCGCGAAGTACCAGCCGACCGTGGCGGCCGTGGAAGAGACGGTGGTCAACAAGAACGCCGCCTCGTCGCTCAAGCTCGGTCATGCCCGTGGCGTCATCATGTTCACCGCGGCATCTGCTGGCATGTCCGTCGCGGAATATCCGTCCAAGACCGTGAAACGGGCGGTGGTGGGGACCGGCGCTGCCGAGAAGGAGCAGGTCGCGGCGATGATCCGGATCCTGCTGCCCGGTGCCGGTTTCTATCGCTCGGACGCCACCGACGCACTGGCCGTCGCCGTCTGCCATGCAAACCGCACGGCCACGACTGCAGCGATCGGCCGCAGCATGCGCTCGTCCATCGGAGGTGCCACGTGATCGCCCGGCTCAGAGGGCGCGTGCTGGAACAGCTGGAGGATGGTGTGGTCCTCGATGTCAACGGCGTAGGCTATATGGTGTATTGTCCAACCCGCGTCCTGGCGACGCTGGGGCGCGGCGGAGATCTCGTGGATCTTTTCATCGAAACCCAGGTGCGGGAGGACGCCATCTCGCTGTTCGGCTTCGCGCAGGCCGCCGAGCGTAGCTGGTTCAAGGCGCTGCAGGCGGTGCAAGGCGTTGGCGCCCGTTCTGCGCTGGCGATCCTCGGTGTCCATGACGCAGACCGTCTGGCCACGGCCATCGCCGTGCAGGACAAGGCCGCGCTGGCCCGAGCGCCGGGCGTCGGCCCGAAGCTGGCTGCCCGGATCTGCATCGAGCTGAAAGACAAGGCCGCTACCATGGCCGCGAGCCGGGACGTCCCAACATCGCTGGGTGGCGGTGCCGTGGTGGTGCCGTCGGGCCCGCTGGATGATGCCCTCTCCGCCCTGACCAATCTCGGCTATGGCCGCTCGGAAGCGTTCGCGGCACTCCAGTCGGTTCGGGCGACCCAGCCAGAGGATGCGGGACTGCAGCAACTGCTAGGCGCTGCCCTCCGGGAACTTGCGAGATGAGCGAGCGGCTGATCGATGCGCTGGAGCAGACGGACGACCTGGATCGCTCGTTGCGTCCCCAGCGACTGGGTGAGTTCATCGGCCAGGCCCGCCAGCGCGCCAACCTGGAGATCTTCATCGAGGCCGCGAAAGCGCGACGCGATCCCCTGGACCATGTTCTCTTCGCCGGACCGCCCGGGCTGGGGAAGACCACGCTCGCACAGATCCTTGCCGCCGAGCTGGGCGTAGGCTTTCGCATGACGAGCGGACCGATCATCGTCCGAGCCGGCGATCTGGCAGCGCTCCTGACCAACCTTCAACCGCGCGACGTGCTCTTCATCGACGAGATCCACCGCCTTTCGCCAGCCATCGAGGAGGTCCTCTACCCGGCGATGGAAGACTTCCAGCTCGACCTGATGATCGGCGAAGGACCATCGGCCCGGTCGGTGCGCATCGACTTGCAGCCCTTCACCCTGGTTGGAGCCACCACGCGCTCCGGTCTGCTCACGACGCCTCTGCGGGATCGGTTCGGAATCCACGCTCGTCTAGAGTTCTACACGTTCGACGAACTGGTCATGATCCTGCGACGCGGGGCGAAGCTGCTGGGCTTCGAGCTTGCCGAGGATGGAGCCCTGGAGATCGCTCGTCGCGCGAGGGGAACACCCCGTGTCGCCACCCGGCTCCTGCGTCGCGTCCGCGACTTCGCGACCGTCGAGAAAGCGAAGTCGGTCGATCGGGAGCTTGCCGACCGGGCGCTGCTGCGGTTGGACGTCGACAGGCTCGGCCTGGACACGCTGGACCGTCGCTACCTGAAGATGATCGCGGCGGCCTATGGTGGCGGTCCCGTCGGCATCGAGACCCTCTCAGCGGCGCTGGCCGAGGAGCGTGACACCATCGAGGAAACGGTCGAGCCGTTCCTGATCCAGCAGGGCCTCTTGCAGCGCACGTCCCGGGGGCGAATGCTGACGAGACCCGCCTGGATTCATCTCGGCGAAACCCCGCCGGTCTCGTTCGAGCAGCGGAGCATGTTCGAGCAGGAGCCGGAATGAGGCACTGCTTCGGTCTGCGCATCTATTATGAGGACACCGACGCTGGCGGGATCGTCTATCACGCCAACTACCTGCGCTTCGCGGAGCGTGCCCGAACCGAGTGGCTGCGTGGGATCGGTTTCGACCATCCGACGCTGCTGGACAGGCTGGGCGTCATGTTCGCCGTGCGGCGGTGCGACGCGACCTTCTTCGCACCAGCCAAGCTCGACGACGAGATCTACGTGGAGACCAGCCATGTCCGGACCCAGGGTGCCCGGGTCCACCTGGACCAGGTCATCCTGCGTGGTGAGCAGCGGCTTGTGACGGTCGCGGTGGAACTGGTCCTGGTGGACCGTCGACTGCGCCCGAGCCGCCTGCCGGCGGAACTCAAGGGCGCACTTGGGCCCCCGGTGCCACATGATGAGTGTTGAACGCAAAGGTTGCATTCCGCCGGAGAGTTCCGCTTGACACCACATTGCGCCTATGGTGCAGGTGCAGCCGGAAGAAGCCGGCCGGGTTCATCACCTTAGCTGAGGTTTCTTATCCCGATAGTCTTTTGGCGACCTCGTTCCATCGCCACCGTCTCCGCTCCGGACCGTCGAGAATCATGGATCCCAACCTCGTCACCGCCGCCCCGCTTGCGACGCCTGAAGGCGCGATGTCGATCTGGTCGCTGGTCATGCAGGCCGACCTGGTGGTCAAGGCGGTCATGTTGATCCTGGCACTGGCATCCTTGTGGTGCTGGGCAGTCATCTTCGAGAAGGCTTGGCGGCTGGCGTCGCTCAAGCGGCGCACCGCCGGCTTCGAGCGGGCGTTCTGGTCGGGCGCGCCGCTGGAGGAACTGTACCGACGGCTGGCGAAGCGCCCGGACCATCCGATGGCCATGATGTTCGCTACGGCGATGGAGGAATGGCGGGAAGCGCCCGCAGCTGCTTCCCGTGATGGAGGTGTCCATCTGCTGGACCGGATCGGCCGGGTCATGCGCCTCGCGATGGACCGCGAACTCGTGACGCTGGAACGCAGCGTTCCCTCCCTGGCGACAATCGGCTCGGTGGCACCGTTTCTGGGCCTGTTCGGCACCGTCTGGGGCATTATGAACAGCTTCACCGCAATCGCGGTCTCCAAGAATACCACGCTGACCGTGGTGGCGCCCGGAATTGCCGAAGCTCTATTCGCAACGGCAGTAGGCCTCGCCGCAGCTATTCCGGCGGTCGTCGCCTACAACAAGCTCTCGGGCGAGATCGACCGCTATGCAGAGCGGCTGGAGAGCTTCGGCGAGGAGTTCCAGGTCGTGCTCGCACGCGAGATCGAAGCGAGCAGGGCAGCCTGACGATGGCAGGAGGCGCCAGAGCCGAAAGTGGCAGGAGCAGGAGTGGGCGGCGACGACGTCGGCAGATGTCCGAGCCGAACGTGACGCCGCTCGTCGATGTCATGCTCGTCCTGCTGATCGTCTTCATGGTGGCGGCACCCTTGCTGACGGCCGGCGTAGCGGTCGATCTGCCGCAGACATCGAGCTCGCCACTGCCCGGTCAGGACGAGCCGCTGTCGGTGACCGTCGCCAAGGACGGCAAGGTGTACCTGCAAGAGAGTGAAATTGCCGTCGACCAGTTGGGCCCGCGCCTGCAGGCGGTCACCCAGCGCAACCGGGAAGCGCGCATCTTCGTGCGCGGCGACCAGACCGTGAACTATGGTCAGGTGATGGCCGTGATGGGTGCCATCCACGCGGCCGGCTTCACGAAGGTGGCTTTGCTCACCCAGACACCCGATGGTGCGGGCGGTGCGCCTTCCGAGGCCAGCGGCTCATGAGCGCCCAGCGCTACGTCAGGTAGCTTCACGTGCGCAAGTACCTGCTCGCTTCCGCCGGTTTCCACGCCCTGCTGGCCGGGCTCCTCTGGTTCGGCCTGCCCGACTTCGGCCAGCCTCTGCCGGAGGAAGGCGGTCTCACGGTCGATCTCGTGACCGAAATGCCAGACGAGCCAGCGCGGCCACAGGCCGCTGCACAGGCGCCGATTCCCGAGCGCAAGGCCGCGTCGCGTAAGGTTCAGGCGACGCCGGAGAAGCCGAAGGAGGTGCCGAAAGCGCCTTCGCCCCCACCCCCACCGCCGCCTCCTCCGCCCCAGGAGCCTGCCCCAGCTTCGCCACCACCGCCACCACCACCTCCTCCGCTGGCACCCGCGCCGCTTCCGAAGCCGGAGCCCACGCCTGCGCCAGAGCCGAAGTCGGCGCCTCCTCCTCCGCCTCCGCCGCCACCAGCGCCGCCAGCTGCGCCGCCGGCACCAACACCGCCACCGGCCAAGCCGACGCCACCGAAGCCGAAGCCGGAACCGGCCAAGAAGGAAACACCGAAGCCACCGCAAGCCGAGGATGATTTCGACGCGTTGCTGAAGAGCGTCGAGAACATCGACCGCCGTTTGAGCGCTCCAGAGAAGCGCGAGGGCAGGGGGCAGGTCGCGGCCAACGAGCCGGCACGTGGCGGTCAGCAGGGGCCAGCGAGCTCACGTCTTGGCTCGGCCGGGCTCGGAAACGCGATCAAGGAGCAGATCCAGCCCTGCTGGACACTGCCTCAAGGTGCCCAGGGGTTGGCCGGGCTCGTGGTGCCGATCAACATCCGTCTGGGTCCCGACGGCACCGTGCGAAGTGCGCAGCCGGTTGAGGCCATGCGCATGCAGACCGACCCTGTCTACCGTGCCGTCGCCGAGGCCGCGGTGCGGGCAACCTACCAGTGTTCGCCACTCAAGCTGACACCTTATGATTATCAGGATTGGCGCAACCTCACCCTGAACTTCCGTCCTGATCAGATGTGATGTCGTCGACCGGCAGGGAGCCATGCCTCATGGATGAAGTCATCGGTGCCGGAGGAGATGCCGGTGAACAGCTGGATGTGCGGCCCCTGGTCGGCCGGCGCGGCTTCCTGTCCGGCTCGGCAGCGGCCCTGGCGACCTGCCTGGCCAACCCGGCGATGGCGCAGCTCACGGTCGATATCACCGGAGGTGTAACTCAGCCCATTCCGGTCGCCGTCAGCCCCTTCGCGTCGGCGGGCAGTCAGGCCAGCCAGCTATCGAACCAGATGGCGGAAGTCGTCGCTGCCGACCTGCAGAATTCCGGCTTGTTCGAGATCATCGACCGTCGCGCCTATATCCAGAGCCCTGAAGAGCTGCGTGGCGTACCGAGGTTCGCCGACTGGCGGCAGATCAATGCCCAGGCTCTGGTGACGGGCGTGGTCACGCAAACAGCTTCCGGGCTGTCAGTCGAGTACCGCCTGTGGGACGTACTGGCCGGAACGCAAATGCACGGCATGCAGCTCGGCGGACCAGCAAACATCTGGCGACGCTTCTCGCACAAGATCGCGGATCAGGTGTACGAGCGGATCACGGGCGAGAAAGGCTACTTCGATACCAAGATTGTCTATGTCAGCGAGACCGGTCCCAAGACAAAGCGGACCTATCGGCTCGCCGTAATGGACCAGGATGGCGCCAATCATCGATTCATCACCGATGGCGGCAACGAGGTCCTCGGCCCCCGCTTCTCTCGCGATGTCCGGCGGGTCGCCTATCTCAGTTACAAGGGGTTACGGCCGAGGGTCTACATACGCGACATCGATGGTGGACGGGAGCAGGTCCTGCTCGACACGGCAGGCATGAACTTCGCTCCTCGCTTCTCGCCAGATGGCCGCACCGCGCTCGTCACCGTCAGCGACGACGGCAACTTCAATATCTTCGCCGTCAACCTGCAGACCCGAGCACGCCGAGCCGTGACCACCGGAACCGGGATCTCGACCTCCCCGTCCTTCTCACCCGACGGGTCACGGATCGTGTTCAACAGCGATCGGTCCGGACGGCCGCACCTCTTCGTCACCGGCATCGGTGGCGGCACGGCAGAGCGCATCTCCTACGGCGACGGGCAGTATGGCAGCCCGGCCTGGTCTCCGCGGGGCGACCTGATCACGTTCGTGAATATCAAGCAGCGCTACTTCCACATCGGCGTGATGCGTCCGGACGGGAGCGACGAGCGCCTGATCACGCGCAGCTTTCAGGATGAAGCACCTAGCTGGGCGCCCAATGGGCGGGTCATCCTGTTCCAGCGTACTGAACCGGGTGGCACAGCCAAGCGGCTCTATGCCATTGACGTCTCAGGCTACAACGAACGTCCGATCCCGACCCCCCTGGATGCTTCGGACCCCGACTGGTCGCCCTTGCTTCCATAAATCCCTATTGTATAAGTAACGACATGGCTGCACTCATGCCATGTCGTTCGCAGTACTTCCGGTTAGTTGAAAACCTTCACGGGGCGAAGTCGCTCCTGGGAATGATCGATGAAGCTTGCACTGTTCCCTATCGCGGCAACTGCCCTTCTGCTGGCTGCTTGCAGCTCCGCACCGACCGAAACAGCGGCCACTTCGGGTGACCTGACTACGACCGAGACGTCGGGGCTGTCTGCGACTGCCACGCCCGGCACCCAGGCCGACCTCGAACAGAACGTCGGCGATCGTGTGCTGTTCGGTTTCGACAGCACGGTTCTGGACGAGGAGGCACGCTCGATCCTGCAGCGCCAAGCCGCGTGGTTCCAGCAGTTCGGCACGGTGGCTGCGACGATCGAAGGTCATACCGACGAGCGCGGTACACGGGAGTACAACCTGGCCCTGGGCGAGCGCCGTGCCACGGCTGCGGCCCGGTACCTCGAGAGCCTCGGCGTATCCGGGAGCCGCCTGACCACAATTTCTTATGGCAAGGATCGTCCTGCCGATCCTGGCAGCGACGAGACCGCCTGGGCCCAGAACCGTCGGGCCGTGACGGTCGTTAACGCCACCAACTGAACGGCTGCCCAGGAACGGAAGATCGAGCTATCCTGCCCCGGGCTCCTTTGAGCCGAGCAGTTGGTACGAGGTAGGATGTACGCGCTTTCATTCAGGCTCGCCTTCTTGCTGTCTTTCGTGGCCATGGCCATCGCGCTCCCGGCTTTGGCCCAGTCCGTGAATCCACGACAGGTCGCGGATCTGGAGGCCAGGATTCTGGCTCTCGAAGAGCAGATTCGTGATCTGATTGGACGGGTCGAGGAGGCAGAGTTCCGGTCCGCTGAAACCAGTCAGCGGCTGGAGCGCCTGCTGGCGGATGTGGATGCTCGGCTCCAGGGTGTCGAGCCAGGACCGGCGGATGCCGCGCCCGAGTCCGCCAGCGAAACGTTGGCGCGGTCCTCTGCCGATCCGGGTTTCACTGGCAGTACCGCTGCCGCCGGAACGGTCCGGCGGGGAGCGGATCCTGGCGTGTTGGGCACCATCTCGCGTGATGCGCTGCTGGGCCTGCCAGAGCCGCCTCCCGAGCCACCGCCGGCCGATGTCGCAGGGTCACCCCGCGAGCGCTTCGATGCGGGGATGGCGCGGCTGAAAGCGGGCGACTGGTCGGGCGCGGAAGCCGCCTTCGCCTCGGTCGTGGCCAGTGCGCCGGACGATCCGGTAGCGCCGAATGCTGCCTATTGGCAGGCGGAGACCTACTATGCACGCAAGGAGTGGCCTCAGGCGGCGGCGAGCTTCGCCCGCAACGTGCGCACCTATGGCGCCGAGGCGGCGCGCTCGCCGGACAACGTGCTGAAGCTGGGGATGGCCCTGTCGCGAATGGGTGATCGGGACAAGGCCTGCGCCGCCTTTTCCGAATTCGATCGACGCTACACCAACGCCACGGCAGCGCTGAAACAGATGGCTTCGCGGGAAAAGGTCAACGCTGGTTGCGTCTCCTGATCCTTCACCGGTGACGACGGCGGAGTTCGCCGCCGCGATGACGACGTTTGCGCCGTTCGAGCAGTCTCCGAGGCTGGCGGTCGCTGTTTCCGGCGGTGCGGACAGCATGTGCCTTGCGGTGCTGACGCAAGACTGGGCCCGGGAACGCGATGGCGAAGCTCATTGCTTCGTCGTCGACCATGGCCTGCGGGACGGGTCTGGGCTTGAGGCGGAAAGAGTGGCCAAGGCGCTCGTCTGCCTCGGAATGCCTGTCGCCGTGCTCCGCTGGGACCATCCGCCTCTCGACCATGCGCTCCAGCAGAAGGCACGGGACGCCCGGTACGCATTGCTCGACGCGGCTGTTTCTGCCTGGCCGGCTCTGCATCTCCTGATGGCCCATCACGCCGACGATCAGATGGAGACCGTCGCCATGCGGACAGCCAGGGGCAGTGGTGCCGTCGGACTGAGCGGCATGCCGGCGGTGACCGAACGGGCACGCATCCGCGTGATCCGGCCGTTCCTGGGCCTGCCGAAGGCGCGACTTCTAAGGACGCTGCAGGTCAGGGGCGTGCGCTGGGTCGAGGATCCGAGCAATCACGATCGCCGCTTCATGCGCACGAGGCTGCGGGCGGAGCGGCCTTCCTGTGGACCCTTCTCCGGAGATCCCTCGGCTCGTCTGAGACTGGATGCGGCTACGGCTAAGTTTCTCGGCGACCATGCCACGCTCTCGCCTTTCCGCCGGGTGCGGCTCGACCGGGCGGCGTTCCGATCGCTGCCTGCCGAGGTCGGCCACCATACCCTGGCTAGGCTTCTGGCCAGCCTGAGCGATCGCTTCTACTCTCCGCCACCTGCTGCCTTGACACGCCTGCAGTCGGCCGCCGTCGGTGACCGGATCAATGCGGCGACTCTCGGCGGCTGCATTGTCCGCCTTGGACAGCGGTGGATCCGCATCCGCCCGGAGCACGACCTTGCCGTTCCATGGAGGCCACCGGTCGCAGCGGCGCCGGCGCCGTTCGGTGCCTCAACATCTAGGGGCGTCGATCTTGCTTCGCTCGTCAGGTAACTTATGTTCAACCTAATTGCGGGATACTTCTGCGCGCTTGGGTCAGGCGTATCGGACCGCACCGGACGAGGCACGGCTACGTGAACAATTTCAGCAAGAATCTAGCGCTTTGGGTCATCATTGGCCTGTTGCTGATCGCGCTGTTCAACCTCTTCCAAAGCCCCACCACCCGTGGGACCAGCTCGAATCTGGCGTTTTCGGACTTCCTGTCCGAGGTCGAGGGTGGTCGGGTCGCGGAAGTGACGATCCAGGGCGAACAGATCACCGGCCGCACGAGCAGCGGCACGTCGTTTCAAACCTACACGCCGAACGACCCAAGCCTCGTCGACCGGCTCACGGAACATGGCGTGCGCATCACCGCCATGCCGGTGGACGACAACGTCCCGTCACTGCTCGGCGTGCTCGTCTCCTGGTTCCCGATGCTGCTGCTTATTGGCGTCTGGGTATTCTTCATGCGCCAGATGCAGTCGGGCGGCGGCAAGGCGATGGGCTTCGGCAAGTCCCGCGCCCGCATGCTCACCGAGAAGCATGGCCGTGTCACCTTCCAGGACGTGGCCGGCATCGACGAGGCGAAGGAGGAACTTCAGGAGATCGTCGAATTCCTCAAGAACCCACAGAAGTTCACGTCGGTCGGTGGCCGCATCCCGAAGGGCTGCCTGCTCGTCGGGCCTCCCGGCACCGGCAAGACGCTGTTGGCACGCGCCATCGCCGGTGAGGCCAACGTTCCGTTCTTCACCATCTCCGGCTCTGACTTCGTCGAGATGTTCGTGGGTGTCGGTGCTTCGCGTGTTCGCGACATGTTCGAGCAGGCGAAGAAGCACGCACCCTGCATCGTGTTCATCGACGAAATCGATGCGGTCGGTCGCCATCGCGGTGCCGGCTTGGGCGGTGGTAACGACGAGCGCGAGCAGACCCTCAACCAGTTGCTGGTCGAGATGGACGGCTTCGAGGGCAATGACGGGGTGATCCTGATCGCGGCCACCAACCGGCCCGACGTGCTTGATCCGGCGCTCCTGCGTCCTGGTCGCTTCGACCGGCAGATCGTGGTGCCGAACCCGGATGTGGTGGGCCGCGAGAAGATCCTGAACGTCCACATCAAGAAGGTGCGCACGGCGCCAGATATCGACGCGCGCACGATCGCTCGTGGTACGCCCGGCTTCTCCGGCGCCGACCTTGCGAATCTCGTCAACGAGGCCGCACTGTTGGCGGCGCGCGTCGGCAAGCGCCTGGTCACGATGACCGAGTTCGAGCAGGCCAAGGACAAGGTCATGATGGGGGCGGAGCGCCGTTCCCTGGTCATGAGCGAGGACGAGAAGAAGCTCACTGCCTATCATGAGGCCGGCCACGCCGTCGTCGGCTTCTTCTCGCCGGCTTCCGACCCTATCCACAAGGCGACGATCATTCCGCGCGGTCGTGCCCTGGGCATGGTCATCCGGCTGCCGGAGGGAGACAGGCTGTCGGTCAGCCGTGAGAAGCTCGAGGCTGACATCGCGGTGGCGATGGGCGGCCGTGTCGCGGAGGAATTGATCTTCGGTCATGACAAGGTGACCGCCGGTGCCTCCTCCGACATCGAGCAGGCCACCAAAATCGCCCGGCACATGGTCACCCAGTGGGGCATGAGCGAGAAGCTCGGGCCGGTCGGCTATGCCGAGAACCAGCAGGAGGTCTTCCTGGGGCACCAGTTGCACCAGACCAAGAGCATCTCTGAGGCGACCGCGCAGGCGATCGACAGCGAGATCCGTGTGCTGGTGGACCGTGGCTACCAGCGCGCTCGGACCATGCTGACCGAGAGGATAGACCGGTTGCATTCCTTCGCGCAGGCGTTGCTGGAGTACGAGACCCTGACCGGGGACGAAATCGCCGCTGTCATGCGTGGCGAGCCGATGCCGCCGCCCAAGCGTTGGGGCGACGACACGCCACCCTCGTCGGCACCGACCAATTCTGGTGGTGGTCGTCGTTCGTCCGTGCCGACCACGCGTCCGGCAGACCCGCCGGGCACGGTGGAGCCTTCGCCCGGTCCGGCGTGAACCAGTACGCAACCGCCGTCCGGGCTGGCCGGTACAACTGAAGAGAAGGGAAGGGGAGCCGGCAGCGGCTCCCCTTTTTGTCCATGCAGCCATCCAAGCTCTATCTGGAACCATTGGGTCTTCTCACGGGAGCAACGGCGGCGGATGCCGTACGCGCCGGCGTGGGGCTGCCTTTCGGCGCCGATCGGGCGTTCACGGCTGCTCGCGTGTTCCGTCGCGACGGTGAGAGGCTGACGGAGGAACTCTTCACAGCCGCGACACTGCGCCACCCGACCGAGCCGCAGCTTCTGGGTGCGCTGGAGGCACTGGCCCGACCGGTAGGACAGTTCCGAATCATGGGCGTGGTCAATGTCACGCCCGATAGCTTTTCCGATGGTGGCAAATGGCTCGATCCAGATGCCGCTGTCCGGCATGGCCTGAGCCTTGCTGCCGCTGGAGCCGATATCCTGGATGTCGGTGGTGAGAGCACCCGTCCCGGGGCCGATCCTGTGTCTCCGGACGAAGAGGTCGGCCGGATCGTCGACGTGGTCCGTTCGCTGTCGGTGGCTGGCCATATCGTCTCCGTCGATACCCGCCATGCCAAGACCATGAAGGCGGCGCTGGACGCCGGGGCGACGATCGTGAACGACGTGACGGCGCTGCGTCATGACCCATTAGCTCTTGCTCTGGTGGCGGAAGCCGGCTGCGAAGTCATCTTGATGCATAGCCAGGGCGAGCCCCGCACGATGCAGGTTGATCCGCACTATGACCGAGCCTGTCTGGACGTCTTCGATCATCTGGAGGAGCGGGTGCTGGCTTGCGAGCTTGCAGGCATCAAGAGGGAGCGAATCACGCTCGATCCAGGACTCGGATTCGCCAAGCGGGCTGTCCACAGCCTGGACGTTCTGCAGCATCTTTCTCTGTTTCGCACACTCGGCTGCCCGGTTCTCATCGGCGCTTCCCGCAAGAGCATGATTGCCCATGTGGTAGGTGACGACGCCCTGCGGCCCGACGCCCGACTTCCTGGATCGCTTGCGGCAGCGCTGGGCGGTCTGGCACGGGGTGCTAGTGTCGTACGGGTGCACGATGTGACCGAGACCAGGCAGGCCCTGATGGTGGCGCGCGCCATCGACCGGGCACCTTAGCCGATCGGCTTCGCCGGGTCGTGTGCGTGATCCTTCAAAAAGCCGAATTTCCAATGGCGGCGGACGGTCATGGTTCAGCCAGCCCGCTGCCGCCAGGTTGGGCCGAGTCGTCAATCGTCATTGGGTGACCGCCTATAGCGCCAACGGCAACGAACTGATGGCGCTAGGCAGTCTTTCCGGCCCGCAAGGAGGCGGACCCGCGTGTGCCTCTGTCCGGATGAGGGGCCTTGGCTATGCTGCAGGCGAGCCCAGATACTGGCTGCAGCGGATCCTTCGCAACCGACCTCCGCTGGACCGAGGCCAGCGTTCCTGTACCGGCTTTATCCAATGGCACGGGAGTTGCTGCTAGGCTGACCCATGGTCGGTCGATCTCGTATGGGCGATAGTTCGCTTCGATGTGTGGCACCGATCCGCCTAGCCCAGCTGATGCGAATCACCGGACCTATTCGCGCTTCGCAAGCATAGCCGGCCAGCCCGGCTGTGCAAGCAACCGGCGCCTTGCACCCCTTGATGGTTGATCCCGCGGTGGTGGTACAGTTGATTGCCATGCGGCGAGGGATGCGCGATGGGCCAGGTTCTTCCCGGCAGCGCCCGCACGACAAAGGCGGTCCATCGCGCGATCCAGAAATGGCGCATGCGGCAGGCCACTGCCGACGCGCGCACAGGCTCAAAGAAAGTCCGGCCCACCGTACTGACGTCACAGGGAGAGGCGATCATCGTCGAAGTTCGCCGGCACACCCTGCTGCCGCCGGACGACTGCCTCTACACGCTTCAGCCTACCATCCTACGTTCTCACCTGATCACCGCTGCGCCGCTGCTTGGTACGGCCTGTCGGCTCTGCCGGCATCCCTTGGAAGTTGGCGGTGAGCCTGCTCGTCCCTCGGGCCTTGTGCCGGTCCCGGAGGTTGGGTCCCGCCGCGGTATCCGCCGCCCCGTCGGGGCCTGCTGGCCGTGACCACGGTGTGGCTGGATCGATCGCCTGCTGCGATCGCCGCCGATGGCTCCTGCGCTCGATGGCTGAACGGTCGCCAGGGCACCGGTACGGCTGGGTAGTCTGATGACAGGGATGGTCGGAAGGGGGGCTGATGCAGCCGGCTTGGTGGCCAAGGGCAACTGGGGCTTGCATCTGGCCAACTTCCTGCACGCCCAGAGCGTGCGCGTCAGCGTCGTCGCCGCGTCTCGCATGCCAAGCCCATGGTGTCGGCGAATTGGCCCGGAACAAGACCGACCAGCTTCCTACCTCGGCTGGCCGGAGACCCCGAACAACGCGGCCCTGTTCGCCCGCTTCTGCCGGATGCAGACGCCAGCATCCCGGCGACCGCCGGCAACTCCAAGGCTGCTGGTCGTGGGCGCAAGCCGTCATCCGCCCACCAAAGGCGTTCCACCCCGGAGCAGCCGACCCGCCA
>NZ_DATAGQ010000164.1:0-15150 GCF_036263595.1 Geminicoccus sp.
ACCGGACACCCGCCCAGGTTCGAGCCGGCCAGCTTGGTCAGATGCACATGGCCGCGTGAGCGCACATCGGTGTCTCATCATTGTGGACCGGTACACTGATTCTTTACTGCATCGTGTTCATCACGATGAACCTCGCCTTCCGCCGCTCGCGCGCCGAGAGCGCCATCGCCGCGATCGGCGCATCCTGGGGCAATGTCGGCTATATGGGAGTGCCGCTCCTGCTGGCTGCCTATGGCGAAGCCCAGGCCCTGCCGGCGGTGATCGCAACGGCGCTCGATTCGATCGTCATGCAGACGCTCACCGTCGTCCTCATCGAATCCGGTGGAGGCACGCGCAGAATCGGCATCCTTGGCGTCGGCCGGGCTATCGCCACCAATCCGCTGATCCTCGCGGTCCTTGCCGGGTTCGTCGTCGCTGCTTTCGACCTGCCGCTGCCATCGCCGCTGACAGGCTTCCTGGCCATCCTGGGGCCAGCTGCCGGCCCCGGCGCGCTGTTTGCCCTTGGTGCCACGCTGACGGGCGGCATGGGCCTGCGTCGCGACTACGGCCTGGCGGCCGGCATCATCGCAGCCAAGCTCCTGGTCCTGCCCGCGATCGTCTTCGCCGCCCTGCAAATGGTCCCATTTCCCGCGGCCCTCGCCGAACCGACCCTGGTCACCTCGGCCCTCCCGACGGCGGCCAGCGTCTTCGTCTTGGCCCAGCGCTACAACGTCCTGGAGCGTCCGATCGCGTTGGTGGTCTTCGGCAGCCATCTGGCCGGCATCGCCACACTCACCGGACTGCTCGTGCTGCTCTAGGCGAGGTAGCCGACAGGCAAACGATGTCCATCTTGATGGCCCAGTCTTGAGAGGCAGGAGTCGGGCAGCGTGGGCGATATGGCATCATGAAGCGATACCATGCTTTACGTCTGATCTGCCCATCCAAGCAGCCAGCGTGTTCGTCCCGCCCTCACAAGACGACCGGCTTCCACGCTGTACCCCTGCGGACGGCCAGAACCTGATTCTGCAACGACGAGGAAGATTGCCCGCCTGCACGGATCGATGAAGCCGGCTCCACCTGAGTGGCAGAGATCGGCCGAAGGGCGTAATCGGGCGGCCAGCCCGTTTCCGTGCCACCGTTCAGGAGCAGCTCCATGGCCCGCCCAGCCCCGATCACCTATGCCGACGCCAGTCCCGAAGTCCGTATGGTCTTCGACGACATCATGACGACCCGCAACCTCAAGGACGTAAACAATTTCTGGAAGTATCTTGCCAACGACCCGAAGACGCTCGCCCGCACCTGGGCAAGCATCAAGGAGATCATGGCAGATGGCGCCCTGTCGCCCTTGATGAAGGAGCTGGTCTACATCGCTGTCAGCGTGACCAATGACTGCGAGTACTGCATCGCTTCCCATTCAGCGGCGGCCGCGAAAGCGGGCATGACGCCGGAGATGTTCGCCGAGCTGGTCGCGGTGATCGGCATGGCGAACGAGACCAATCGGCTCGTGGCGGCCTACCGGGTGCCGGTGGACGAGCAGTTCCGTTGAGCCGCACACCCGCTGCAGGCTTTCCAAAAAATCATACTGTTGCCGGGAGACCTTCCGGACACTGATCCGTTACCGCAGCGCACCATTGGCCCGAGAGCGGGCTGCAGCTGTGGAGCGCATCATGATCCAGCTCACCGTCAACGGCGAGTCGCAGAGCGTCGACGTCCCGTCCGACATGCCGTTGCTGTGGGTGCTGCGTGACGTGATCGGGCTGACCGGCACCAAGTTCGGCTGCGGCATTGCACAATGCGGTGCCTGCACCGTGCAGCTTGACGGCCGGCCGGTGCGTTCCTGCATCCTGCCGGTCGGATCGGTCGGCGCGCGTCAGATCACGACCGTGGAAGCCATCGGACAGACTCCGGCAGGCAAGAAGGTGCAGGAGGCTTGGCTGGCCCTGGAGGTCGTCCAGTGCGGCTATTGCCAGTCCGGCCAGGTGATGTCGGCTGCAGCTTTGCTCGCGAAGGTGCCGGAGCCCAGCGACGCCGACATCGATTCGGCGATGGCCGGCAACATCTGCCGCTGCGGCACCTACACCCGGATTCGGGCTGCCATCAAAGAGGCAGCCAAGGCTTGAGGAGGGCTTGTCCATGAAGCCCAGCTCGACCGGTCCTTCCTTCGCCCGCATCATGCCAGAGCAACTGACGGAGCCGACCCGGCGGCGCTTCCTCCAGGTAGGCGGCCTTCTACTGGCCTTTGCTGCCATGGGACGGCAAAAGGCCCGTGCGGCCGGAGAGCAGCCAGGTCTGCGCTCCATCCAGAACGTCACTGGGGGTGGCGACACGGGTGATGCATTCCAGGGCTTCGCACCTGGCGGGTTCATCCGGATCGGCCGCGACGGCCGGATCGATCTGATCGCCCCAAACGTCGAGATGGGCCAGGGCATCTACACGGCCGAGGCGATGCTGATCGCCGAGGAACTGGAGGTCGGCCTCGACCAGGTCGGCGTCCTGGCCGCTCCGGCCGATGAGGAACTCTACAAGCAGCCTCTCCTCCAGTCGCAGAGCACCGGCGGCTCGACGTCCATCCGCGGTGCGTGGGTTCCGCTGCGCCAGGCTGGCGCCGCTGCTCGTATGATGCTGATCGCCGCAGCCGCGGAGCAGTGGAACGTGCCGGTGGAGGAATGCACGGCGGAGCGTGCGGTGGTCCGGCACGGCGCGACCGGGCGCACCCTCGGCTATGGCGAGCTTGCTGATGCCGCCGGCCGCCGACCGGTGCCGCAGGACGTGCCGCTCAAGGAGCCCAAGGACTGGACCCTCATCGGCACGTCCGCCCACAGGGTCGACTCACCCGGCAAGGTGGACGGCACTGCGATCTTCGGCCTGGACGTTCGCCTGCCGGACATGAAGGTTGCTGCTGTCGCGGCCTGCCCTGTCTTCGGTGGAACGCTGGCCTCAGTGGACGACAAGGCAGCGCGTGGCGTTCCAGGCGTGCGCGACATCATCACGATCGAGAACGCCGTCGCCGTGACGGCCGACCATTACTGGGCAGCCAAGCGGGGCCTGGAAGCCCTCGAGATTACCTGGGAGGAAGGCAAGCACGCCCACCTGTCCAGCGCCGAGATCGTCCAGGACCTGCGTGATGCGTTCGGCCGGGTCCCGGCGGTGGTGGCGCGTCACGACGGCGATGCCGACGCGGCCCTGGCAGGAGCTGCCAAGAGGGTAGAAGCAGCCTACGAGTTGCCTTTCCTCGCCCATGCCACGATGGAGCCGATCAACACGACGGTCCACGTCCGGCCCGATGCCTGCGAGATCTGGGTCGGCACGCAGGTGCCAACAGTCGCCCAGGCGACGGCCGCCAGGATCACCGGCCTGCCGCCCGAGAAGGTCCTCGTCCACAACCAGTTGCTGGGTGGCGGCTTTGGCCGCCGGCTGGTCGCGGATTCGGTCGCCCAGGCGGTACAGATCGCCAAGCAGGTCCCCTACCCCGTCAAGGTCGTATGGAGCCGCGAGGAGGACATCCAGCACGACTTCTATCGCCCCGCCTATTTCGACCGGCTCACCGCGGGCCTTGATGCGGAGGGGATGCCGATCGCCTGGATCGACCATGTGACCGGCGGCTCGGTCATGGGCAGCTATTTCCCTGGCGGCCTGCCCGAGGGAAAGCTCGATGCCGACGCCGTCGAGGGCGCGATCAAGCCCCCTTACGACCTGCCTGTGGTACATGTGGACTGGACGCGCAAGGACCCGCCAGTACCGATTACATGGTGGCGCGGTGTCGGCCCGACCCACAATGTCCATGTCGTCGAGACCTTCATCGACGAAATTGCCTATGCCGTCGGGCGCGACCCGGTCGAGTACCGGCGTGCCCTGCTGGGAAACAACCCTCGCGGGCGGGCCGTGCTGGACCTCGCCACCGAGAAAGCGGGCTGGGGCACGCCTTTGGCGGCCGGCCGCGGACGCGGTGTGTCGCTGCACGATTCGTTCGGCAGCCATCTGGCTGTCGTGGCCGAAGTCGAGGTGTCGCCCCTTGGCGACGTCCGCCTTCTCCGCGTGGTGGCGGCAATCGACTGCGGACTGACGGTCAATCCGGACACGGTGGCGGCGCAGATCGAGGGTGGCCTCGTGTTCGGCTTCTCGGCGGCGCTCTACAGCGACATCACGTTCAGCGGCGGCCGGGTGGAGCAAAGCAACTTCCACGACTACCGGATGATGCGGATCAACGAGACCCCGCCGATCGAGGTCCACCAGATCCGCAACGAGGAAGATCCTGGCGGCATCGGCGAGACCGGCACGGTCTCCGCCGCACCTGCCCTGGGCAACGCGATCTTCGCCGCAACCGGCAAGCGACTGCGCCGCTACCCGTTCGACCGCCGATCGCTCCTGAACCCGGACCTGGCCGACAAGGTCGCCGAATCGGTGCCTCCGGGTGCCATCCAGCAGGCTTCGGCCGCGCCCTGACGAAGAGGTTCTGTGATGCGCCGTTGGGCCGGCATCCTGCTCGCACTCGTGATCGTGGTGGCGGTTGCCGCCGTCGCATTCTTCTTCTGGCCGGCCAGGCTTGGAGACGTGACTGCCGCACGCGCGGCCTTGCCGCCTGGCCATGAGAGCGTGGAGCGTGGCGAATATCTTGCCCGGGCGGCCGACTGCGCCGCCTGCCACACGCTCGCCAGCGGCAAGCCCTATGCAGGTGGCCTGCCCTTCAAGCTGCCGTTCGGCACGATCTACGCGTCCAATATCACGCCGGACAAGCAGACGGGCATCGGCGACTGGACCGATGCCGAGTTCGTACGGGCCATGCAGCACGGGATCGATCGCGACGGCCAGAACCTCTACCCGGCCTTTCCTTACGCGTCCTACGCACTGATGAGCACGGAGGACTTGCTGGCCATCAAGGACTACCTGTTCAGCATGGAGCCGGTCCGCAAGGAAACGCCCCCGAGCGAGCTCTCCTTCCCCTACAACCAGCGCTACCTGATGCGCGCCTGGAACCTCCTGTTCGTCCCCGGCGACCGGCTCACGCCGGACCCCGAGCGCCCCGCAGACTGGAACAGGGGCGCCTATCTGGTCGAGGCCATGGGTCACTGCGGCGAATGCCATACGCCGCGCAACCTCCTGTTCGCCCAGGACAGCGGCAAGAAGTTCGCCGGCGCGGTGACCGCCGGCTGGAAGGCCTACAACATCAGTTCCGACAAGGAGACGGGCATCGGCAACTGGACCGATCAGCAGCTCGCCGACTATCTGGCCCAAGGTCATGCCGAAGGCCGCGGGGCAGCCTCCGGCAGCATGGCCGAGGTCGTCGAGTACAGCACCCAGTACCTGACCCAGGATGATATCCGGGCGATGGTCGCCTATCTGCGTACCGTCCCGCCGCAGGATTCGGGCGATGCCACGATCGTGCACGACAACCCGCCTGCGGTGGCCGCCTCAAGTCAGTTGACCCCGCCGCCCGAGCAGCTGGCGTCACCCTCGCTGGGCCTGACCGTGTTTCAAGGTGCCTGCGCCAGCTGCCACGGATGGAATGGTGAAGGCATCCAGCACCCGCATGCAGCCCTGGTCGGCGCGCAGACCGTGAATGACCCGGAGGGCACCAACCTGCTGCAGGTGCTCATCCACGGCAGCCACATGCGGACCCGTGAGGGTGACGTGTTCATGCCGGCCTTCGGCAAGGCTTACACCGACGCGGAGCTGGCCGCCGTCGCCAACTATGTCATTGGCCATTTCGGCGCGAAGGAGGCGAGGATCACGCCCGCCGATGTCGCTGCGGCCCGGTTCCTGGATTAGTTGACATGACCGATGCGACCCGCGCCCTGCCCGGATCGTCGAGCAGGCATGGCATGGTGATTTGCCAGCCTGCATCCGCCTCCTGGTGGGCGGCCGCAGCTGTTCTGGCCATCATCCTGGTTCTGCCGCTGTTCGTCGTCGAGCTTCCGCCAGTCCTGGACTATCCGAACCATCTGGCGCGGATGAAGATCCTGGCCGAGGGACCGGCCAACCCGATCATGAGCCGGATCTACGCCATCGACTGGGGGCTGATCCCCAACATCGCGATCGACCTGATCATGCCGCCCATGCTGAAGGTCATGCCGCTGTTCACCGCTGGCAAGATCATGCTGGCGGTTACGGTGCTCCTGCCGGTGCTGGGTGCCGTCCTGTTCAGCCGGGCGCTGTTCGGGCATTGGTCGTTCTGGTCGCTCGGCTGCGGGCTCGTCGCCTATAACGGCATCACGCTGCTGGGCTTCATGAACTTCCAGATCGGTCTGGGCTTGGCGCTGGTGGTCGCCGCCGGCTGGATCGAGTTTCGGGACAGGGCTCCGGTCGCCACTGTGCTCGGCTGCGCGCTCGGCGCGGTGCTCCTGTTCTTCCTGCATGTCTTCGCCGTTCTGTTCCTGGCCGTGCTGCTGGGCTCGCACGAACTGATGCAGCTCTACGACGGCTGGCGATCCGGCAAGCCTGTGCGCCCGGCCCTGGTCCGGTCGGCGACGATGCTGGGTTGCGTGTTCGTGCTGCCGGTCGTCTTCTATGCGATGTCGGCGCTGAGCGGGAATGCGCCGGAGGCACGCTGGCGCTCGCTCGGCCGCAAGTCCTACGGGCTGTTCCTGCCCTTCCTGAACTATCGCGTGAACCTGGACCTCGGCACCGGGTTCTTGATCGGCGCAGGCATCCTGTTCTCCTGGTGGCGCGGCTGGATGAGGGTGCCGCTCAGCACCGTCATTGCCATGGTCGTGCTGTCGGTTGCCTACGTGCTCTCCCCCTTCTCCCTGAAAGGGGCTTCCTTCGTCGACCTAAGGATGCCCGCCATGATGGGCTTCCTGCTGTTTGCGGGCATGGCACCGGTTGCGATCCCGCGCCGGGTCGCGCAGGTGGGCGGCCTCGGCCTCGGCGCGCTGTTCGCCGTCCGGATGGCGGTCCTCGTCCTCGTCTGGATCGGATCGCAAGCCGACGTGGCACGCGTGCGGCAGGCGATCGCGCCGGTCCAGCCGGGAAGCAAGGTGCTGCTCACGATCAGCGACTGGGAGGACAACCCGGCCTACTGGCGCAAGGGGATGGAGCGGAGCCGGCGGGTGACCAAGCTCGCGTCCACCTTCATCCATCTGGCGGCGCTGCTGACGATCGAGCGCAACGCGTTCTGGCCTCTCCTGTTCGCCGAACCGGCCAAGCAGCCGATCCAGGCCCGGATCCCTTACCAGGACCTCTCCATCCCCGAGGGCTGGCCGCCCAGCTACGAGTTGCTCGACAAGGAGCGGCCGGACGAGGTGATGGATCCCGACGATCTGGAAGAGGCGCCCTACCTGAACAGGTGGGATCGAAAGTACGACTACGTGCTGATCCTGAACGCCGGGGGCGTTCCCGACCTGCGCCAGGTGGCGCCGACGAAGCTTGAGCTGATCAATGCCAATGACATGGCCGCGCTGTTCCGCGTCCGTCACCCATGGACGGCGCAGCACAGCTCGCGAGAGGATCTGCTCAGCCGCACGGCCGGTCGCAGTTGACCATCCACGGCGTGCCGAACCGGTCGACCAGCATGCCGAAGCGCTCCGCCCAGAAGGTCTGCTCCAGCGGCATCTGGATGATGCCGCCCTCGCCGAGCGCTGCGAACAGTCGCTCTGCCTCGGCCGGACCGGTCGGATGCAGCGAGACGTGAAACCCCTGTGGCGCCTGATAGCGATCGGGAGGGCTGTCGGATGCCATCAACCGGCGGTCGCCGACGGCGAGGCACGCATGGATGATCTTGTCGCGCCACCCGGCGGGCGTGTGTTCCTCCATGGGCGTGCCGCGATAGGTCATCATTGCCTCGATCCGGCCGCCCAGGCAGCGTTCGTAGAACCGGAATGCATCCTGACAATTTCCGTTGAACTGGAGGTAGGTGTTCATCTGCATCCGTGCACTCCCCAAGTAAGCTTCTGCTTCTTAATACGTTGATATCAACTTTGCATATCCCGGTCAACTGGGCAGCGTCTTCCGATGGAGCCGATCGCCGTCTTCGGTGTTCCGTTCATCCAGACAGGATGGGAGGCTCTGGTGGCAGCAAAGACGAAAACCGCGCCGATGGCTTATGCGGTTGCCGACGATGATCCTTACCACCTGACGCCGGAAGGGATTCAGGAGCCGCCGGTCGGCTGGCGGCAGAGCTTGCGGCACCTCGGTCCTGGCCTGATTCTTAGCGCCTCGATCGTAGGATCAGGCGAACTGATTGCCACCACCACGCTAGGCGCCACCGCTGGCTTCGCCCTGCTCTGGATGGTCATCTTCAGCACGCTCGTGAAGGTCGCCGTGCAGGTGGAACTCGCTCGCTGGACCATCTCGACCGGGCAGCCTGCCCTCACGGGCTACAACAAGGTGCCACCCAAGATCGGCCGAGTCGGCTGGATCAACCTGCTATGGGTCCTGATGGCCCTGTCGAAGATCCTGCAGATCGGCGGTGTGCTGGGCGGCACGGCCGCTTCCTTGAGCATTCTCATGCCGATCGGCGGTGATCCGCTCGGCGCGACCTCCCTCACCATCTGGACCGCGGTCCTGGCGGTCGTCAGCATCGCGCTCCTTTATGGCAACAGCTACAACCTGATCGAGAAGGGGGCTGTATTCCTTGTCGTGATCTTCAGCTTCGTCACGATCGTGATCGCGCTAGGGTTGCCCTTCACTCCCTATGGCTACAGCCCGGCCGATGTCCTTGGCGGCCTCACCTTCGCCGTTCCGGCCGGCACGATCGGCGTCGCCATCGCCATGTTCGGGATCACCGGCGTCGGGGCCGATGAGCTCACGTTCTACACATACTGGTGCGTCGAGAAGGGCTATGCCCGCAATGTGGGCCCGAACGACGGCAGCGAAGCATGGGTGCGTCGCGCGAAGGGATGGATCAGCGTCATGTACAAGGACGCCTTCGTCTCATGGGCGATCTACACCTTCGGCACCCTCGCCTTCTTCGTCATGGGTGCTGCCGTGCTGCGGCCACAGAACCTCGTGCCCAAGGGTAACGAGATGATCACGACCCTGTCGCGTATGTACACCGATACGCTGGGCGAGTGGGCAGCCATCATGTTCTTGATCGGCGCCATCGCCGTGCTGGGCTCGACCCTTTGGGCGGCCATTCCCAGCTGGTCGCGCATGTACGTCAACTTCCTGTCGGTGGTCGGCGTGGTGGACTGGCAGAACACCCAGTCACGCCTGCGCTGGATCCGCATCTTCACCGTGGCGCTGCCGATCATCTGGGGCGCTGCCTACCTCTCCATCCAGTCGCCGGTGTTCATGGTGCAGATCGGCGGCGTGATGACCGGCATCTTCCTGCTCGGCAGCGTGGCCGCCGTCTGGTACCTACGCCGCACCGAGACCGACCCCCGCATCTATGGCAGTGGCCTGTTCAACGCTGCACTGGTGGTCAGCAGCATCGCGATCATCCTGCTCGGCATCTATTCAGCGTTGAACGTGTTCGGCGTGTTCGGGTGATCCGCCCAGCCGGCGGCCGTCATCCGGCCGCCGGCTGTCAATCCTTTCCCCAAAATCGCTCATAGTCGTCCCGCAGCAGGAACAAGGGCCGCTCGTCTTCCTCGATCGTGGCGAACCGGCCTACCGAGGCCAGGAACCGATTGTCCCGGTCGTCGTCGTTCACGAGCGAGACCTCGCCCATCAGTACGTCGTGCCGCCAACCCCATAGCTTGTGATAGCATCCTGGCAGGATCGTGATGCTCTCGCCGGGCTGCAGCCGGATCGCCGTTCCGGCATCGACAGTCCGCAGCACGCCATCCACCCGCAGAGTGACCGGCCGGTCGTCCACGTCCTCCGCCGGTGTCGAATGGTAGACCTGCACATGCAGGTCGCCGCCGCCGCGGTTGATGATGTCCTCCATCTTCTGCCAATGGAAATGCATCGGGCAGACCTGGTCGTGCTGGAGCATCAGGATCTTTTCGCAGTAGAGCTTGCCCCTGCCCGCCTGAAGATCCGCAACCGCGCCATTGCGGATCGTGAAGATCACGAGGCCGCACTTGCAGAACCGGCCGCGACCGAAATCGGTGATGTCCCAGCCCAGCCGATGCTGGACGATCTCGTCCGCTTCCGGGCCCTTCTTCCTCCACTCGTCAGGTGACCAGTAGGCGAACGGCGGCAGGTGGAAGTTCTGGCTGCGAAAGAACGCGTCCGCCGCGCGCATGATCTGGTTGATCTCGGACCGCTTCACGACCTGCCCCTCCCGATCCCTGTTTCTTCCCGAATAGCCGAAGGGGCGCGATTGTCCAGGAAGCCACGGTGCTCCTCGACGTGATGGGCAAGTGCTCGCGACTTGCTCCAGAATGCTGGAGAATGTTGGAAAGGCGATCACCCGAACGGTCGAAGAAGCCGCTGCCCGACGACAAGGTCGCAGGGAGGACCAGCAGCAGCCTATCCGGGGGAAGTCCTGGTGAAAGGCAACCGCATCAAGGCGGTGGCCCGAGGTGCCTAACGGATCGGGCGGGAGCGCGCCTTGGAGGTGATCGACGGCGCCGGCCAGTTCCTGATGCCGGGCGTGGTGGCAGGACACTGTCATCTGGAGCTTCATGGGGCCCGCCCGCAACCAGGACCTGGGCGAGATCCCGCCGGAGGAGCACCTGCTGCGCACCTGCGGCAACGCTACCCTCATCCTCAACCGTGGCTTCACCTCATGCTAAGCCGCGGCGTCTGCCAAGCTCCGGATTGACGTGCGCCAGGAGATCGAGGACGGCTATCTGGCGGGACCTCGCTATCGTGCGACCGGGCCCGAGATCACCGTGACAGGCGGGCTTGCCGACGAGCGCAAGCAGCACATGCATGCCGAGAGCTTCGGCATGATCGCAGACGCGCCCGACGAGATCCGGCGCGCCTGAACGGATCTGTTGCCGTGAAGGCGTGGACAACGTGAAGTTCAACGTGTCCGGCGACGAGTTCGTGGGCCATGCCCGAGCCGAGATCGTCTCGCTCAGCGAGGAGCACTGCGCGTCGGCGTGGAAACCGCGTATGACTGGGGCAAGCATGTCGCCTGCCATTCCCGTGCGGCGGAATCAGTGAAGCGCGCGGTGCGCGCTGGAATCGACTGCATCTATCATTGTGACTTCGCCGATGACGAGGCGCTCGGCATGCTGGAGGCCGGCAAGGACCGCGTCATCGTCGGTCCGGCGTTCGGTCTCGTCCATAATGCGGTGTTCGAGGGGGACTTGGTCGGGCTGACCAAGGAGGTGGGTGACGGGATGGGCCTGCCGCGCAAGTTCGAGCACATGATCCGCACTTATCACGAGATGCGCCGGCGCGGCATGCGGGTCGTGGTCGGTGGCGACTACGGCTTGATGCTGACACCAATGGGGCAGAACGCCCGCGACATCGGTCATTTCGTGAAGTTCTTCGGCTACAGCCCTGCCGAGGCGCTGAAGTGCGCCACCGCCGTGGGCGGCGATCTGATGGGTCACAAGGGTGAGCTCGGCGTCATCACCGAGGAAGCCCTCGCCGACCTGTTGCTGGTCGACGGCAACCCTTTGCAGGGTCAGTCTGTCCTGGTGGGCCCTGATCGATGCTCGATGATCATGAAGGCTGGCGCCATGCACCGCGACCCTCGTTCCAGGATCACGGTGCCGCAGCGCTTGGCAGCAGAGTAGAGCAGCCGTCCTGATCAGGAGGTCGCATGCACCCGCTCAGGCTGCAGGTCGAGCACCCGCTCATGCTGGTCGAGGTGCTCGCGCAGCATGGCCATGTTCTTGAGGTTGGCACGGTAGAACGCGTCGCCGAACCAGCCCACGATCGGGACCGCGCTGATCACCAGATCGATGCCCACATGGCCAACCATGCGCGCCAGCTTTGCCGGCGGCACGCCCAGGCGCCGCGCCTCCCAAATCAGGTAGCCGGACATAGCCTTGGCGGCGACCGTGCCTACGCCGGGAATGACGTTCAGCAACGCATCCGCGCCAAAGCGGAATTCAGTTCCGGGTACGCGGATGGCGCTGTCCAGCAAACGCGCCAGCCTGTCCAACCGCCTACGCGCGTCTTCGATGGACCGATGCTGATGACCAGATGCGTGTGCGCCAAAGGATGCAGCCTGCATCAGGAACTCCCAAGATCAGAGTACCAACAACAGTACTCATCAGGTGGAAGAGTCCGACATCGCAGTCCCTGTCGAGACTACCAGAGGGGCCCGGACCCCGATGCTACTGTAGATGGTAAGAGCTGGAGCATTTTCAAGTCCAATTTGTCTTGAAGCTCCCGAAGCTATTGCTGGTCCTCAGGAGGATGTTCATGCACAAGCAGCGGCTGGCATGCAGCTGCATGTTGCGCCATTGCGACAGCTGCGGACGGCGCAGGAACAAGTGAGGATAACTTTGCTTGCTCCTGGCTGCTCCTCCTCGCCGTCGCGTGTTCAGGTCAGCGCATGGCGTCCTGAAGCTGATGCAGATAGAGAAGCGGCGTCCTGAACCAGGCGTTCCCCGTATAGAAGGGCATGGTAGGAAATGATCGGCCGTCCAGTCCGGTCACGGCATCGGGGGCCCGCATCAGCTTTCGGCCGAGCATCGTGCCGAGGTAGGTCGACATGGCGATGCCAGTACCGTTGTAGCCGGTCGCATAGTGGATGCGGCCATGGCTGCCGATGTGCGGCAGATGGTCGAAGGTAGCGCCGACCATCCCGTACCAGGCATGGCTGATCTTCACGTCCACCAGGTCGGGAAACACCCTGAGCATGTTCGCCCTGGCCATGGGCAAGCTCTCGAGCGCATGCGCCTCCTGCAGTGGCACGACCGTCCCGAACAGGATGCGTTGGCCATCCGGTGTCGGCCGATGGTAGCTGACGTTCTTGCGCGTGTCGTAGACCATCCGGGCACCTGGATAGAGCCGGGCAACCAGGGCCGGATCCATCGGCTCCGTCGTCAACACGTAGCTCGCCACGCTGACGATCCGGCGCCGGAGCCATGGCAATGCGCCGTCGGCATAGCGGTCCGTGCCCACCACGACAGCCTGGGCCTGAATCATCCTTCCGGCGACGGTGACCCGTGCATGATCGCCTAGATCGTCGATCTTCTCGACACGGTGGCTCGGCAGGATCCGCGCGCCGGCCGCCAAGGCCAGGCGCAGCAGGGCGCGGTGGTAGCGGCCGGGGTGGATCGAGCTCCAGTCGGGCAGCGCCAGGCCCCCGTGGAAGTCGTCGCTCTCCACGAACGCTCCCTGCTCGCTGCGCGGCACGATGACGGCTTGGCTGCCGAACAGCCGCTGCTCCGCACCGAATGCCTCCAGGTCCTTCAGCCGGCCGGGGGAGTGGGCCCCGATGAAGTGCCCGCACACCTTGTAGTCGCAGTCGATCTTCTCGGTGGCCACGAAGCCGCGCAGGAACTTGTGCGCCGCGGCGCCCGTGCCGAGGATGCGCTGCGCCGCTTCCGGCCCCAGCTTGCGGCCAAGCCCCTCACTGGTCGGCCGCATCTCCGGTGAGACCTGCCCGCCATTGCGGGTGCTGCAGCCATGGCCAGGTTCGCCCGCGTCGACTACGAGCACCTCCCGGCCGGCCCGCGCCATTGTCAGCGCTGTCACGAGGCCGGTGAAGCCCGCACCGATCACCAAGGTCTCGACCTTATCCGGAAGGTCCACCGCGGGTATCGGCACGTCCGGCAGTTCGTCGCGCCAGAACGGGGCTTCCTTGAAGCCGTCCGAGAGAAATGCGAGCGCCGCCTTCGTCATGCAGGTCTTTCCTGGACCGCGAGCTCCCGGGAGCCCTCCTCCCGACTTTGCAGTTCCTCGGCTCGTCTGTCGCATCGCGAGCAGACCGAAAACGTGGCGGCACGCAAAGCTGCATTCAACACGCCGATCGGGATATGACGGACGACCTTCAGCGGGCTGGAACATCCGCTGCGCGCAAGAATGACAGAAGGGCTCGCGGAGGCGATCATCCATCGTCTTGCTCACGGGCAGACCCTGCTCCGCAAGAGGAAGTCCCCGCGATCAGGAGCACAGGCCGCTCCTGGCAGCCTGCGCAATTCGGCCACGTTCTTGCGCAGATCGAGTACCAAGGAGGCGGCCAACATGGAGGGGCTGGCGCAACGAGCCTTCGCGATCTTGTTAGGTGAGCGGGTCCATCTCAGGTCATGGATCGGCGCGGGCAAGCCGTCTCAGCGCAACTGATTGATGCCGTAGATGATCACCTTACCCCGGTAGAGCCTGAGCCTTGCGGCGCGGGTCACGCCTCAGTCCTCCTGCTTCAGGCCGGGTACTTGCGCCACGGCCTCGTCAGGCACCGTCACCACCTTCGACAGGAGACGAGTTGTCGGTTGGTATCTGAACCCCCGACCATCTGCGTGATGCTCTCGAAGTGCGTGCCATTGACGAGCCGGCCCTTGCCGTTCTCGGCGCAGATGATCTCATCTCGCGCCAGAGGAGACTGCCGCGAAGCCCTAGCCTTGGCCGTGCTGCTGTGATTCGATCCTGCCGATCAGGACGGAGGCGGCCGATGGTGCGCATGGCGGTGGTCAGGTGAGCCTGGTGGAAGCCCTGTTGCCGGCGGCCTTTGGCAGCAACCAGCGCCTGGAGCGGATCAGGGCGCAGGTGGACTGGGTGCCGATGGAGGCACTCCTGCAGCCGATGCGTCGGGCGCCGACGGGGCGGCCGGCCTATCCCCCTTGGTCCAGCTCAAGGCCATGCTCCTGCAGCAATGGTACCGGCTGTCCGATCGTGATCTCGAAGAGGCCCTGGCCAACCGGCTAAGCTTTCGGCGCTTCTGCGGGCTTGGGCTGGAGGATGCGGTGCCGGATGCGACGATGCTTTCCCGGTTCCGGATCGACCTTGCCGAGGCGGGTCTGGCGGAGACGGTCTTCGAAGCCTTGAACCGGCAGCTGGAACAGCGCGGTCTCGTGATCAAGGCCGGCACGATGAGCGATGCAACCTTGATGGAGGCGGACGTGAAGCGGCCGCTCATGCGGGAGGGCAAGGTCTCCACGACGGATCCGGCAGCAGGCTTCACCCGCCGAGGGCAACGCAGCTTCTTCGGCTACAAGGTTCATCTGGCCGTGGATCAAGGCTCTGATCTGATCCGCAAGGCCATCCTGTGTCAGCGCCGATATCGGCGAGAGCACTGCCGCCGATGCCCTCATCTGTGGTGACGAGGCGGCGGTGCTGGCGGACAAGGCGTATGAGTCCATGAGCAGACGGGAGGCCCTGGCGAAGATCGGCATCACCGACCGCATCATGCATCGCCGGCACGTCGGCAAGCGCCAGCCG
>NZ_DATAGQ010000165.1:0-25665 GCF_036263595.1 Geminicoccus sp.
CTGATGATCGGGGCATCGGTCACCGTCGCATACAACTGCCTTGCCAGCGAGCGCGCATTCGGCTCGACCGGAAGGAGCCGATCCTCGTCCAGCAGCAAGGCTGCCTCCCTTGTTCTCGCCTTGTTGTGCGGCGGTCTCACGCGCTCAGTAATATATCAGTGATGGCTTGGTCAAATGATATGATGACTTCGAGGGTGCAGGAAGCTTGACGGCCGCCTCTCCGGTGTGGGTGCGTAGGCAGGCAGCAAAAGCGGGGGACGAGCCTTGGGCGTACTTGATCTGTTCCGTGTCGATGGAAAGCGGCTGATGGTGACGGGCGGCAGCCGTGGCCTGGGCCGGGCGATGGCGCTGGCGATCGCCGAGGCGGGCGCCGACGTCATCCTGACCGGCCGCACGCAGGAAACGCTGGACAGCACGGCCGGGGAAATCCGGGCGCTCGGCCGTCAGGCCTGGACGATCCTGACCGATATGGCCGACCCGGCCGACTGCGAGCGGGCCTGCCAGGAGGCGCTGGCGATCCCCGGCCAGATCGATATCCTGATCAACAATGTCGGCAATCGCGAGGCCAACATCCCGACGGAGGAGATGCCGCTCGAGACCTGGCAGAAGATGGTCGACCTGAACCTGACCAGCGCGTTCCTGTGCACCAAGCTGATCGGCGGCTCGATGCTCGACCGGCCCGAGGGCGGCGGCAAGATCATCAACATCGCCTCGATCAGCGCCATCATCGCCAATCGCGGCATCCACGGCCGCCACTACGAAACCGCCAAAGCGGCCCTGCTGCACTTCACCAAGGCGACGGCGGCCGACTGGGCGACGCGTGGCGTGAACGTGAACGCGATCTGCCCGGGCCTGTTCATGACCGATGCCAACAAGCGCTGGAACGAACTGAGGCCCGAGGTCATCCAGACCTTCGTGCAGCAGGTGCCGATGGGCCGTCCCGGCAACCCGGAGGAGATCGGCCCGCTGGCTCTCTACCTGGCCAGCCCCGCCTCGAACTTCGTCACGGGCTCCGCCTACGTGATTGATGGCGGCTACCTCATCTGGTAGGGCCGCCCTGGCAAGTTTTTCGCGGCCGGACAGGTCGTGCACGGGATTGAAAAGACCAGCTTCATCCTCACATGCGAAAAATGACTGAATCGAAAATCAATGACTCGTCCCGCGTCGGCTTTGCCGAGCGGAAGCAGAGCTCTACGCAGGCGAAGCAGGCCCTGCTCGAGAAGTTCAAGGCCAAGGCGGCAGCCAATGACCCGGCCGCCGCCCAGCGCCGCGCAGAGCGGGAAGCGGTCATCCGCGCACGAGAAGCCCGTGAAGCGGAGCGCGCTGCCGCCAAGCGCGAGCTAGAGGCGCAGCGTGCGGCCGAGAAGCTGCAGCGGGAAGCCGAGATCGAGGCCGAGAAGGCTGCGCTGGCCGCCCAGGCGGTGCTGGAGGCGGAGCAGCAGGCAGCACTGCTGGCCCAGCAGAAGGCCGCCCGCGATCAGCGCTATGCTGCGCGCAAGGCTCGCAGGTAAGCCCGGCTGCCTTGGCTGTCGGGCCGGGATCAGCCGTCGAATGAACCGCCCGATCGGCTGGTGCTAGCCGCCGATCGCAGGCGAGACCATCACCGGTGCGTGCGACGCCGGATGGTCGTGGTGGTGGTTGTCATGGTCATCGTCATGGAGATCCGTGGCATGACCGTGGCGCCGCGCGTTTTCCAGCTCGACCGGCTGGCCGTGCGGCGTGTGCAGATAGGCCTGCCGCCAGTCGGCCTGACGATCATCGATCTCCGCCGGGGCGCAGGCTTGGCGCTCGACGATCATCTGTTCGAGCGTCGTGAGCCATTGGCGATAATATGCACCATCGGCGTCTTCACCCGGTTCCTGGGGCGCGGCGCCTATCTCCGCTGAAAAGCGCTCGACCCATTCGCGCCAGGTGAACAGGCCGGCCCGGCTGAGTTCCACCGCCATGGCGAAGGCCTGGGCCTGCCATGGTTCCTTGAAGGTCCGCGGCTGGCGATCGCCCGGGATCCCGCTGTCTTCCAGGGTTCGCAGCAACTCGCTGGATCGATCAGCCACTGACGGGTTCAAGATAGCTGTCCCACATGTCGAGATAGACGGCATCCGCACCTGTATGCTCGTCGCCCCACAGTTCCCGCGCCTCGAAACGCACGCTGTAGACATGCTGCGGCTGCTCGCCCCTTCGCTGCGCATTGCTGTCCGGGAAGACGAAGCTGCCCTGATGTCGCTCGACCACGCCGATCTTCCCCTTGGCATAGGCCGGAAGCCGGGTGTGGTGCCTGGGATTGAAGGCGATCGCCCTGACGCGGTCACCCTGGTGGAACCGTGGCGGCATCTGGGTGTCCATGCGGTATCGGCCACCCTGGAGGGCGGCCGCCTCGACATTGTCCTTCGTCATCGTCGTCACGACGTCAGCCCTCCGCCTGCAGGGCCAAGATCTTGCGATCCAGTTCCTCCCGCGTGAACAGCCCCTTCTCGATGCCGAGCATCTGGATACCGGCCAGCCAGTGCTCGTAATAGGACGTGGTCAGGTAGTCCGGACCCATCCGCTCGATCGCGTGGCGGGCCTCGTCGATGTTGAAGTAGCCCTCGTAGGCCAGCATCTCGAGCAGGCCGAACACCGTCCGCTCCCAGTCCGCGTGGAACACCGCCTCGTCCGGCTCCCGGACCACCGGTCCGAAGCCGTGCAGGCCGCCCAGGTCATGCACGCCATTCATGTCAGCTGCTCCACGCCAAGGGGGGTCAGGAAGGGTAGACGGGTTGGCCGGTCCCGATCATGGAATCCCGCGTGACCAGTTCGGCCAGCTCGTCCTCGGACAGCCCCTCCGTTCCCTTTGGACGCTGGGGCAGCACGAGATAGCGAAGCTCGGCATTGCTGTCCCAGACCCTCACTTCCACGTCGCCCGGGATCGCCAGCCCGAACTCCTTGAGCACCTCGCGGGGCTCCATGACGACGCGCGAACGGTAGGGTGCCGACTTGTACCAGACCGGCGGCAGGCCCAGGACCGGCCAGGGATAGCAGGAGCACAAGGTGCACACGACGACGTTGTGCACCTTGTCGGTATTCTCCAGCACGATCATGTGCTCGCCCTGGGCACCGGAAAAGCCGAGTTCCGCGATGGCGGCGCTGCCGTCGTCGAGCAGGCGCTGCTTGTAGTCGGGATCCACCCAGGCACGGGCGATCACCTTCGCGCCGTTGCGCGGCCCGATCTTGCGCTCGTAGAGGTCGATAACCGCAGCCAGCGCGTCCGGGTCGATCAACTTCTTCTCGACCAGGAGACTCTCGATCGCCTTCACGCGCAGCGCGATCGGAGGCGGCGGAGCGGTGTGCGAGTGGGCCACGGGCGTACCTCCGAGTCTCGATGCTGCACGAGCGATTCACCAGCTTCGCCTCGGGGTCAATGACCTCTCTTTCCGTGGCAGCGCTTGGCATGATGGCCGGAACGTCCTGCAGCAGCTTGCCATGCCCCTTAAGTAACCGTACGGTTACCAAAACCGCCCCCGGGGAGGACGATAGATGGATCCGATCGCCAAGCGCCGCATGCCCAGGAGCGGGCTGGACGTCACCCAGATCGGCTTTGGCGCAGCACCGATCGGCAACTTCCTGAAGCCCATCACGGAAGAGACCAGCCGGGACATGATCGCGGCCGCCTGGGACGCCGGGGTGCGCTACTTCGATACAGCCCCGCTCTATGGCCATGGCCTGAGCGAGCTCAGGCTCGGAGCGGGACTGCGCTGGTATCCGCGCGACGAGTTCGTCGTGTCGTCGAAGGTCGGGCGGCGGCTGATCCCGGCGCGGCGCGACCAGATCGACTTCAAGCCTTGGGTCAACGCGGGCGCGTTCCAGCTGCAGTTCGACTTCTCCTATGACGGGACCATGCGGGCGTTCGAGGACAGCCTCCAGCGGCTGGCGATCGAGCGGATCGACATCCTGTTCATCCACGACATCGACCGGTTCAACTTCGGTGACCAGCAGCCGGAGATCTTCGAGCAGGCGATGGAAGGCTGCGCCAAGGCGATCCTGAAGCTGCGCGACGAGGGCGTGGTCAAGGCGGTGGGCCTGGGCGTGAACGAGTGGCAGGTCTGCCACGAGGGGCTGAAGCGCCAGGATTTCGACTGCTTCCTCCTGGCCGGCCGCTACACCCTCCTGGAGCAGGAGGCGCTGGATGGCTTCCTGCCGCTCTGCGAGGAGCGGGGTGCCTCCGTCGTCCTGGGCGGCGGGTACAATTCCGGCATCCTCGCGACCGGTGCCGTGCCCGGGGCCAAGTACAACTACAGCCCTGCGCCCGAGGTTATCATGGAGAAGACGAGGCGCATCGAGCAGGTCTGCGCGCGCCACCAGGTGCCGTTGAAGGCGGCCGCCTTGCAGTTCGTGCTGGCCCACCCGGCGATCGTCTCGAACATCCCGGGGACCCGGACGGTGCAGCAGCTGGAGGAGAACCTCGCGATCTTCCGGACGGAGATCCCGGCGGCGTTCTGGGCGGACCTGAAGAAGGAAGGGCTGGTCCGCGAGGATGCGCCTGTCCCAGCCTGAGGGCAGACGTGACGGACATGCCGGGCGGTTCCCCAAAACTGCCCGCTCACGCCTCCTGCCGGCTGAGCCTCGCCAGGAGGATCACCGGGATCAGGCCGAACAGGACGATCAAGATCGCCGCGATGGCGCCATCTTCGTAGGTCCCGCGGGCGGCCTCGCCATAGAGATGCGTGGCCAGCGTCTCGAAGGCCAGCGGGCGCAGCAGCAGCGTTGCCGGCAACTCCTTCATGCAGTCGACGAACACCAGTAGCGCAGCGGTCACCAGCGCCGGGCGGACCAGGGGCAGGTGGATGGCGCGAAGGGTGCCGGTGCTGGTGCGGCCTAGCATGCGGGCGGCCTGGTCGAAGGAGGGCGGAATGCGCGCGAGGCCGGCCTCGATGCCGCCCGCCGAGATCGCGAGAAAGCGGGCGCCATAGGCATAGACCAGGGCGGCGACCGACCCGGACAGGAACATGCCGCTGACCAGTCCCAACCGGTTCAGCGCGTCATCCACGGCCGCCATGGGCCAGAGCAGCCCGATCGCCAGCACGGTCCCCGGCACGGCATAGCCGAGGCTGGCCAGCCGGAGCAGCAGCAACCCCAGGGAGGACTGCCGCGCGGCGAAGGCGACGACGAGGCCGCAGGCAACGACCACGGTGGTCGCGATCGCCGAGAGCAGCATGGTGTTGAGTGTCTCGCGCACGAGGACGGGTGAGAAGCCGGCGAAGCTCAGCCGTTCGAGCGCTTCGTTCGCGAGATAGCCGGCTGGTGCCAAAAACCCGAGCATGACCGGGATGAAGCAGAGAAGCGGCGCGAGCAACGCCCAGCCGCCGCGCAGCCGGATCGGCTCGAGCCGTCGGGCGCGGCTGGCCTCGGCCGCGTAGCGCTGGCGACGACGGGCCAGGCGCTCGACCATGATCAGCGCCACCACGACGACCAGCATGGCGATGGCGATCTGGGCTGCGCCCGGCATGCTCGTGCGGTTGATCCAGGTCGCATAGATCGAGACGGTCAGGGTCTGGACGCCCAGGAACTCCGAGGCGCCGATGTCGTTGAGCGCCTCCATGAGCGCCAGGCTGGTGCCGATCGCGATGGCGGGCCTGGCCATGGGCAGGGCGATTCGAAAGAACACGCCCATCTGGCTGGAGCCCAGCATGCGCGCCGCGTCGACCATGCTCGCCGCCTGCATCAGGAACATCGCCCGGGCGAACAGGTAGACATAGGGATAGAGCACCACGCCCAGCACGAAGATGCAGCCGATGAGCGAGCGCATCTCCAAAAAGCGCAGGTCGCGTGGTCGCAGGTCGAACAGGGCGCGCAGCAGGCCCTGCACCGGCCCGATGGGGTGCATCAGGTCCAGATAGGCGAAGGCGATGATGTAGGTCGGGATCGCCAGCGGCAGGAGCAGCGCCCATTCGAACAGGCGGCGCAACGGGAAGTCGTAGGCAGTGACCAGCCAGGCGCTGCCGGTGCCGACCGAGACGACGATGACGGAAACGCCGGCCAGCATCAGCCCGGTCTGGGACAAAGCGTGCGGGAGGACGTAGCTGATCAGATGGGGCCAGAGATCGCCGGAACTCCGGGTGGCCGTCGCCACCAGGGTCAGGATCGGGGCCAGCACCAGGAGGGCAACCAGCCCGGATGCCGCGAGCCAGATGGTGCCGCCGGTGCTGCCCGAGCGGGCACGTGCAAGGCCGAGAATGGAGCCCATCGGGCAGGGAGTATTTCAGCTCTGGAAGGGACGGCAGCTTCCTACAGGGGAAAGCGGGCAGCGCCAACCGGCACTACCCGCCCCCGTGTCACTCGTCGAAGCCGACCTTGTCCACCAGTTCCGCGGCCTGCTTGCGGTTCGCGGCGATCTCGGTGAGCTGGATGGCCTCGACCTTCAACGGGCCCAGCGCCTCGATGATCGGGTCGACCGGCGCGCCCGGCTTTACCGGGTACTCGTAGTTGGCGCTGGCATAGATACCCTGCGCCTCGTCGGAGACGAGGTACTCGAGCAGCTTCACGGCGCTGTCCCGGTTCGGCGCATTCTTGGCGACCGCCGCGCCGGACACGTTGACCTGCGTGCCGCTGCCATCGGCGAAGGTCGGCAGGATCACCTTGATCGCCCGGCCCCAATCTTCCTGCTCAGGCCCGCCGCGCCCGCTGCGCATCAGGCCGACATAGTAGGAGTTGGCGAGGCCGACGGAGCAGATGTCGCCCATGATGTCGCGCGCCACGTCGCGGTCGCCGCCGGCTGCCGGGCGGGCCAGGTTGTCCTTCACGCCCTTCAGCCAGACCTCGGTCTTCTCCGCACCGTCCTTGGCGATCATCGTGGCGATCAGGGCGATGTTGTAGGGGTGCTTGCCCGAGCGGATGCAGACCTTGTCCTGCCACTTGGGATCGGCCAGCTCCTCATAGGTGAACGAGGTGAGGTCGGTCAGGTCCTTGTCGGCGTAGAGCACGCGGGCCCGCAGCGAGAGGGCGAACCAGTTGCCGTCGGCGTCGCGCAGGTTGGCAGGGATGGCCGCCTCCAGCGCGTCCGATTTGACCGGCTGGGTCACGCCGGCGTCGACGAGGTCCACGAGGTTGCCGATATCGACGGTCATCAGGACGTCGGCGGGCGAATTGGCACCTTCGCTGGCGACGCGCTCCGCCAGGCCTTCCTTCAGCGCCACGGTCTTGACCTCGATGCCGGTCGACTTGGTGAAGGCGTCCAGGAGCGGCTGGATCAAGCCTGGCTCGCGGGTCGTGTAGATGTTGACCTCGTCGGCCAGCGCCGGCTGGGCAGCCAGCAGCGCGGCCCCAGCCAGCAAGGCGCCGCGCATCCAGTTGCCCGGTGCGTTCGCAATGGTCATGTCCTGCTCCGTCATGCCTTCATCATCGCCGACAAGCGGCGCGCGCCGGTCAAACGACATCCGCTCCAAGGACGCAAGTACAGGATGGAAAGTTTCGAACTATTCTAATTATATATTCCGCAAGATTTGATCTCATCGATCGTATTCTTTGAATTGTTCTATTCTGTCATTCCCTGCAACCATGGTGTTGGGACTCCGAGGAGCTGCCGATTTCGAAAGGGTGCTGCGCGCAGCGTGCAGCGAGCTGACCACCGACGCAGGATTTGCAGGTATCGCCATCATCCAGGGGGAGCGATGCTGGACGGGATCGATCACCTTCGCGGGCCCACGGGAAGGCAACAGCCACCGTTTCCTCTTCTATAGCTTCACCAAGACGATCATGGCGGCGGCCGTGCTGCGGCTGGTCGCACGGGGCGACCTGGAACTCGACGCGCCAGCCGGGCGGTGGCTGGACGGGCCCGCCACGGCCGCCGACTTCACGCTGCGCCAGCTGCTCGCGCACACCAGTGGCCTCGGCGACTACGGCGCGTTGCCGGCCTATCAGGCAGCGGTGCGAAGCGGCGAGGCGCCCTGGAGCCGTGCAGAGTACCTGGCGCGTGCCGAAGCCGGCCGCCTGCTGTTCGAGCCCGGTCGAGGGTGGCGATACTCCAATGTCGGCTACATGCTGGTGAAGGACATCCTCGAAAAGGTGGGCGCTGCGCCGCTCGGTAGGGTGCTGGATCGTGAGATCTTTGCGCCGCTGGGGGTCCGGGATGTCTCCCTCCCGACGTTACGGGACGAGTTGCGGCCATTCCTGTTTGGACGCAGCAGCCAGCTTGGGGGCAGAACGGTCGCCGGTCACTATCATCCCGGCTGGGTAGCCCACGGCGTGGCCGGTGGCACGCCCGAGGCGGCCACGCGCATCCTGCACGGCCTGATGACCGGCAAGCTGCTCCCGCCTGAACTGCTGGCGCAGATGCGGCAGGGCCAGCCGGTCGGCGGACCGATCGAGGGGCGGCCATGGCGCAAGCCTGGCTATGGGCTTGGACTGATGATCGAGCTGGACGAGACGGGAACACTCCGACCGGAAGGACATACAGGCGGCGGACCGGGCTGCTCGCCCGCCGTGTACCATTTCGCAGACAGCGCACTGCCCTTCACGCTGTGCGCTGTCACCAACGGCGAGGATGGCGGCCAGGCCGAGCGCATGGTGTGGTCGATGGCAGCAGAAATGGAAAAATGATCAGGCGAGGCGGCCCATCTGTTGAGGGACGGGAACAAGGACGGCGACGCGGCTGACGTCGGCGAGGTCCGGGTCTTCTTCGACGGCAAGAACGATGCGGGCCTGGGATCCGCTCGTCTCGGTCCTGAATATCCACCGGGCCGACGACGGCTCGGTCTTCGCGGGCGACAACGCCACCGGCAGCGTCTACCGGCTCTACGACCGCAACGGCGACGGCAACGCCAACGATGCCGGCGAAGCCAAGGTCTGGCTGGACCTGCAGACGATCAATCCGAACTCCTCGGCGTTCGAGATCTCGTTCTCGGACAATGTCGCCTGTGTCACCGACACCAACGGCCGCGACCCCGATGCGATCTACCGGATCGTCGACAAGAACCGCAGCGGCGACATCCAGGCGGGCGAAGTGTCGGTATTCATCGCTGATGGCAACGTCCATGGCGTCAACCCGGACTTCGCCCATGACGCTGCCAGCGGCTCGGTCTATGCCTTCGAGTTCACGGGCGGCGGGAACAATCGCGTCTGGCGCCTGACCGACAAGGACAAGAGCGATTCGATTGATGCGGTGGGGGAGAGCCAGGAGATCTGGAGTGCCGCCCTGCTGCCGGAAGGCCATGCCGCCTTGGCCGGACCTGGGATGGACGTCCAGTCGGACGGCTCGATCCTCCTGGCGCTGAACGGTAGCCAGACATCCGAGGACAGCGTGGTCCATCTCGTAGACGGCAACGGCCACGGCGACCTCCAGGACGAGGGTGAAACGCGCATCGTGTTGTCACATGCCGATGGCGCCGACTACGTTTCGCGACCGCGCCCGGTTGAGGAATGCGACACGCCGACCGGGCGCAACGAGCCACCGCTGCGCGGAACCGAGTTCTCGGATCGCTTCCTGGCTCGAAGGAGGCGGAGACCTGGTCGGGGAGCGGTGGTGACGACCTGGCACGAGGCGGGCGTGGCCACGACCTGCTGGTGTTCGACATCCTGGATGCTGGCGCTGGCCAGGACCTTTTCCATGGCGGCTCGGGCAGGGACACGCTGGAACTGCACCTGTCGCGCAAGGTCGCGAACGCGAGCGACTTCAAGGCCGAGTTCGCCAGGTTCGAGGCCGTGATCGAGAAGGGCGCCGACTACAGCTTCCAGTTCAAGATGCCGGGGCTCGTCGTGCAGAAGTGGAGAATGTCGACCTGGTCGTGGGGCTGGCTGTTCAGTCCCGGCGAAGCCGACCGTCCAGCACGCTGCGCACCTTGCGGGCGAGCTGGTCCAGGGCGAAGGGCTTCGTCATGAGCTCGACCCCCGGGTCGACCACGCCGCTATGGACGATGGCATTGGGTGTATAGCCGGTCGTATAGAGTACCTTGAGGTGGGGGAGACGGGCCAGGGCCGCCTCGGCCAGCTGCCGGCCACTCATGCCTGGCATCACCACATCGGTGAACAGGAGGCTGGTATCCGGCTGTTCCTCCAGGATGGCCAGCGCCTCCTCACCAGATGCCGCGTCGCGGACGCTGTAGCCGAGCTCCTGCAGGGCTCCGACACTGGTCGTGCGGACCCCCGCGTCGTCCTCCACCACGAGGATGAGCTCGCTGCGGGAACCCTTCGGCATGGCAGGCTGGAGTTCGGCGCCACTGCCGGCCTCGCCGCCACCAAGCCGTTCCATCTCGCGTCGGAGATAGATCTTCACCGTCGTGCCCTGGCCAGGCTCGCTGTAGATCTTCACATGTCCGCCGGACTGCTTCACGAACCCGTAGACCTGGCTCAGGCCGAGGCCGGTGCCCTGGCCCGGAGCCTTGGTCGTGAAGAACGGATCGAAGGCCCGTGCGGCAATGTCGACAGGCATGCCGGTGCCTGTATCGCTAACGGCGACCACGACATACTGCCCCGGCTCCACCTCGGCATGGGCGGCCGCGTAGGCGTCGTCCAGACGGGCATTCAGCGTCTCGATCGTAAGCCGGCCGCCCGCCGGCATCGCGTCGCGCGCATTGACCGCCAGGTTCAGTACCGCGTTCTCCAGCTGGCCCGGGTCGACCCGGGTGCGCCAGAGGCCGCCCGCCAGCACGCATTCGAGCAGGAAATGCTCGCCCAGCGTACGCCGGAGCAACTCCGACATGCTGCCGACCAGCGCGTTGACGTCGCTGACGACCGGGGCCAGCGGCTGTTGCCGCGAGAAGGCCAGGAGCCGCTGGGTCAGGCTGGCGGCGCGCTCAGCCCCGTCCATCGCATCTTCCAAGAAGCGGAGGATATCGCTGTCGCCCCGCTTCAGGCGGCGCTGGGCCATGTCGAGGCTTCCCACGATGACCGCCAGCATGTTGTTGAAGTCATGGGCGATCCCGCCGGTGAGCTGGCCCACCGCCTCCATCTTCTGCACCTGGCGCATCTGTGCCTCGGCACTCTCGCGGGTCCGGATCTCTTCCTTCAGTTGCGCGTTGGCGGCGGCCAGTTCCTGCGTCCGCTCGGCGATCCGCTGTTCCAGCGTCTCGTTCAGGCGGGACAGTTCCTGCTGCGACGCCGAAAGCTGGCCCATTGCCCGGTTCATGAACTGCACGAACAGGATCAGCACGCCGCTGATGAGCACGTAGAAGGTGATCACCAGCCAGCGGTCCGGCACCACGTGGTTCGGACTGGCTGGCTCGAACAGGTAATAGCCGGCCAGCACCGCCGACATCAGCGTGGCCAGGATCCCGGCGCCCATGCCACCGATGAAGGTGGCGACGATCACCGTCAGAAGGAAAGCCAGGAAAGGGACCCCGATCAGCGCCGAGCCGAGCGCGAACCGGATCCAGAGGATCAGGACAGGGCCAGCCAAGGCGAGCACGTAGCCGATCCAGACCCGATCACGCAGCGTCTGCGTGGCGGCGTAGATGTTCATGCGTGGCGTCGCCTCGTGGTCCGTCGGATCGCGCACGGACGCTACTGTAGGATAGCAGGTCCCGCAGCAACAAAGCTCATCTGCGCTGGAAGCATCCCGCCTGGATCAGGCGGCCGCGTTCACCAGGATCTTGAGCTTGCCGGCCCCCGGCTTCGTCAGCATCTCGAACCCCCGCCCGACCGCCTCGTCCAGCCCGACCTTGTCGGACAGGATGCGCTCGACCGGCATCTTGCCCGACGCGACCAGCGCGATGGTGCGCGGCCAAAGGGTGAGGGGATAGCACCAGCTGCCTTCCAGCGTGATGTCCTTGGTGACCAGCATCGAGATGTCGACCATGCCGGGCCCGACGCTCAAGCCCACCTGCACGATCGTGCCGCGCTTGCGGACGTTCTCGATGCAGGTGCCGAGCGCACCGGCGTGGCCGACGCACTCGATGGCCACGTCTACCCCCTGGCCGCCTTCCGTCTGGTCGGCGATGCGCCTGCGCGTGTCGGCCGCGGCCGGATCGACCACGTCATCGACCACGCCCAGCTCCATGATCCGCTCGCGGCGCAGCGGGTTGGTCTCCGACACGATGATCCGGGTGGCTCCGGCGGCGCTGGCAGCGAGTGCTGTCAGCGCGCCGATGGGGCCTGCGCCCGTAATCAATACGCTGCTGCCGGCCTGGACCCGGCCCTTGTCGACCGCGTGGACCACCACGGCGGCCGGCTCGATCATGGCACCCTGCTCGTCCGACACCTCGTCCGGCAGCTTCGCGACGTTCTGCTCCCGGAGCACCGCCTGCTCGCCGAACCCGCCCCAGGGCCAGTTCAGCCCGACCATGCCGAGCCTGGCGCTGAGCTGGCCATAACCGCGACGCGCGTAGAAGTCGTCGGGCGGGGCCACCAGCGGCTGGATCGCGACCCGGTCACCGGCCTTCACGCTGCGGACATTGCTGCCGACCGACAGAACCTTGCCGGAGAACTCGTGACCGAGTATCTGCGGCGCCTTCGCACCCGTGAACGGATCAGTCTCGGTCGGGATGAAGATCGGCCCCGCCATGTACTCGTGCAGGTCGGTCCCGCAGATCCCGCACCACGCCGTCTGCACCACCACGTCGTCGGGCCCGGCCTTGTCCGGCGGGGGAACGTCCTCGACGCGGAGATCCTTCACGCCGTGGAAACGCAGTGCGCGCATCGGTTGCTTCCCTGGCTGGGCGGGCCCAGGTTGGTCCCGCCTCGTTGCTCCCTGTGGGACCACCAGAAACCCGTCATGCGGCGCGCGCAAGTGCCGACGATGTCCCGCCCTCGGCCGGTCAGCCCATGTTCAGCGCCCTGAGCCTTGCACGCTCGATGTGCGCCGCCATGGCCTCCTCTGAACCGGCCTCGTCGCGCGCCAGCATGCGCTCGATGATGCCCAGATGTTCGCGCATGACCGGGACGACGAGGTCGTTGATCCGGACGGCGGCGTCGCGGATCAGGCGGATTTTGATCGAGTTGACCCGGTAGGTCTTGCTGATGATCTCGTTGCCGAGCGCGTCGATGATCTGGTCGTGCATGCCCCAGTCGGTGGCCTGCGCCTCGGCCTGCAGGGCAGGTGAGAGCTCGCCGTTCTCCGCGCGCTGCAGGATGCTGGCATGCCGGTCGTGAAGGGTCTTCAGCGCCGCGTCGCTGGCCGTATGGACGAACGAGCGGGTGGCCGGCCTCTCCAGGAACAGGCGCAATTGGTAGGTGTCGCGGATCAGGTTCAGGTCGAGATGGGCGATCTGCATGCCGCGCTGGGGCACGGTGCGGATCAGGCCTTCCGCCTCCAGGCGCGGGATCAGCTCGCGGATGGCGCCGAGCGGCATGCCGGTGAGCGCCACCAGCTCACGCTGCGAGACGAACTGGCCCGGCTTCAGGTCCTTGCCGAGGAGATGGTGGGTGAAGCGGTCATAGGCCTGCTCGCGCAGCTTCGGCGCCGACCGGCCATCCTCGGCCTCGTCCCTCATGCGGCCTTGCCGGCCGGGAGCGGCCTGCGCACTGCCTCCAGGCTCCGGCCCAGGTCGCGGATGGCGGCGTCGGGCGCGGGCAGGAGCGGGGGGCGGACGCTCGCCCAGCTCCCGTCGTCGCTCTGAAGCGCGACCAGCGCCTTGACGGCAGGAATCACCGGCAACCGGCAGAGATCGTCGACCAGGGTCACGATGCGCGGGTCGTCCTGGCCCTTCTCTGCGAGCGGCAACAGGATCTCGGGGCAGAGGTTGGCCAGCCCCGAGATGGCACCGGCACCCCCCATCCGCACGGCTCTCGCCAGGTGGCGCTCATCACCCACCAGGATCGTCAGGTCCCGCGCGTGCGCAGCCAGGAGCGCTTCGGTATAGGGCCAGTCGCCGGAGGAATCCTTCACCCCGGTCACCACACCCGGGAAAGCCTGCGCCAGCCGCGTGACCAGCGCGACGCTCAAGGTCACGCTGGTGACGGACGGGATGTTGTAGAGCAGCAGGTCGCGGGCCTGGCCGCCAAGCCGCTCGATCAGGGCGGCGAACCAGCGGAACAGCCCCTCGTCGTCCACGCCCTTGAAGTAATAGGGCGGTGCCAGGAGGACGGCATGGGCGCCATGATCGTAGGCCTGCGCCGCCTGCCTTGCAGCGGAAGAGATGGTCGATGCGGCGACGCCGCCGACCAGCTGGTGACCCCCGATCCCGACCGCCTCCAGCGCCTGCCAGACCGGCTCGCGCTCATCGTCGTCGATGGACGCACCCTCGCCGGTCGTGCCGAACAGGGTAACTCGGCCGCAGCCATTGGCCAGGCACCAGCTGGCATGGCGCACCAGTCTTTGCAGATCGATGCTGCCATCCTCGGTGAACGGCGTCGCCAGTGCCGCCGCCAGTCCGAACCGTTCGCCGCTCATACCGTGCATCATCCGTCTGTTCTAGTACTGACATGTTAGTAGGTGCACATTGTGCTTGCAAGCTCTGCCGTCTCGTGGTCAACAATCCGGCCAATGATCGGGCATGGCGGCGCCGGGACATCGTCCCCGCCCTGCCCACGATGAACGTGCCGCTGACGAGAGACGGCCGATGGGAGGAATGAAGATGACGTTCGGCAGGACGACCCGGCGATCGGTGATGGCTGGCAGCATGGCCATGGGCGCGTTCGCCTTGTCCGGCACGCGGCATGCCTTCGCCGACGTCAACTGGAAGGCGTTCGACGGGACCGAACTTGAGGTCATGCTGACCAAGGGTCCCCGCGGCGAGACCCTGCAAAAATACGAGAGCGAGTTTACGGAGCTGACCGGCATCCAGGTCGGCTCGGAGCAGATCCCGGAGCAGCAGCAGCGCCAGAAGGCGGTGATCGAGCTGACCTCGGGCAGCCCCAGCTTTGACGTGGTACATCTGAGCTACCACGTGCAGAAGCGCCAGTTCGAGAAGGCCAAGTGGCTGGCCGACTTCTCCGCCTTCCTGAAGAACTCGGACCTCACCGAGGCGAGCCTGGTCGAGAGCGACTTCTCGTCGGCGGGTCTTCTCTACGCCAAGAACGATGCCGGCGAGATGCACTCGCTGCCGCTCTCGGTCGACTACTGGATGATCTACTACAACAAGGAAATTTTCGAGAAGAAGGGCGTGGCCTATCCCACGACCTTCGACGAGCTGGTCAAGGCGGCCGAGGCGCTGACCGATCCGGATGCCGGCGAGTACGGCTTCGTGGCGCGCGGCCTGCGCAACGCCAACGTGCCGGTCTGGACGTCCTTCCTGCTGGGCTATGGCGGCCAGATGGTGGACGAGCAGGGCCAGCTCAGGACCGATTCGCCTGAGGCCATCGAGGCGGCCAGGCTCTACCAGCACCTGATGACCAAGTGCGGCCCTCCGGGCATTGCCGGCTTCAACTGGTCGGAATCGCAGTCGGCCTTCCTGCAGGGCAAGGTCGGGATGTGGATGGACGGCGTCGGCTTCGCGCCGCCGCTGGAGGATCCCACCAAGTCGCGCATCGTCGGCAAGGTCGGCTATGGGGTCATGCCGAAGGGACCGGTCGCCCAGGTCTCCGCGACCTTCGGCGACGGGATCGGCGTGGCCGAGGCCAGCTCCAACAAGGAGGCCGGCTACCTTTATTGCCAGTGGGCCGTGTCCAAGCTGATGGGTACCCGGCTCCTGCAGTCCGGCAGCGGCGTGCCCTTCCGCAACTCGATCCTGAACGATCCGGAAGTCCGCAAAGGCGTGAAGCTGCCGGCGGCCTGGGTCGACGCGGTCGTTGAATCGGCCAAGATCAGCCAGCTCGGCCTGCCCGTGATCGTTCCGGTGACCGAATTCCGCGACACGTTCGGCACGGCGCTGACCACGCTCCTGGCCCAGGGCGATCCGGCCACGCTCCTCAAGCAGGCGACCGAGCAGTTCAAGCCGGTCCTGGAGAAGAGCGAGGCATGAGCAGCCTGGCACTGGACAAGCCAGCGCCGCAGGCCGCCACCCGTCCCGCCAGGGACGGGTGGCGCAGCGGCTCCTACTGGCCGTTCGTGCTCCCGGCCCTGCTCGTGGTCGGCTCCGTCATCGTGTTTCCCTGGGCCTTCACGCTCTGGATGAGCCTGCACGAGTGGCAGGTGGGCGGCGGCAGCAGCTTCGTCGGCGCCGCCAACTTCATGCGGCTTTTCACCGACCTCCGCTTCCACGAGGCGATCGTCCACACGCTGGTCTTCACAGCACTGGCCGTGCTGCTGCCCCTGGTGCTGGGCCTGTTCTCGGCGATCGTCTTCCACCAGAACTTCAAGGGACGCGGCTTCCTGCGCGGCCTGTTCGTCATGCCGATGATGGCAACACCGGTCGCCATCGCGCTGGTCTGGGCGATGATGTTCCATCCCCAACTGGGTGTCCTGAACTACCTCTTGTCGCTCGTCGGGATTCCCCCGCAGCTCTGGGTCTTCCACCCGGCGACGGTGATCCCGTCCCTGGTCCTGGTCGAGACCTGGCAGTGGACGCCGCTCGTCATGCTGATCGTGCTGGGGGGCCTCGCCGCCATCCCGACGGAGCCTTACGAGAGTGCCCGCATCGACGGTGCTACCGCCTGGCAGACCTTCCGGCACATCACCCTGCCGCTGGTCATGCCGTTCATCATGGTGGCCGCGATCATCCGCTCGATCGACGCGCTGAAGAGCTTCGACATCATCTACGCCATCACGCAGGGCGGGCCTGGCACGGCGTCCGAGACCATCAACCTCTACCTCTACAGCGTGGCCTTCGCTTATTACGACATCGGCTACGGCTCCGCGATCGCGGTCGTCTTCTTCTTGATGGTGATCGGCCTGGCCTGTTTGCTGCTCTGGCTCAAGCAGCGGACCAAGTGGACCGAGGTGGGGGTGGGCGCATGAGGCTGCGGCAACTCCTCAACCGGATCGGTCTATGGTTCGCGGTCCTGATGATCGTATCGCCGGCGGTCATGTTCTTCGTGTGGATGCTCTCGCTTTCGCTCAAATACGAGATCGACAACGCAGCCTACCCGCCGGTCCTGATCCCGGAGCAGTTCGCCTGGTCCAATTACGCAGCCGTGCTCGAATCGAACCGGTTCGGGACCTACTTCCTGAACTCGATCGTCGTGACGGGCAGCGCCACCTTGCTCGGCCTGGCGGTCGGCGTGCCGGCCGGCTACGGCATGGCCAGGATGAAGGCCAACAAGTCGGCCGTGGTCGTGCTGATCGCGCGGATGACGCCCGGGCTCTCCTACCTGATCCCGCTCTTCCTGCTGTTCCAGTGGCTGGGCGTGATGGGCACGCTCCTGCCGCAGATCATCATCCACCTCGTGATCACCGTGCCGATCATCATCTGGATCATGATCGGCTATTTCGAGACGACGCCGGTGGAGCTGGAAGAGGCCGCTACCATCGACGGTGCAGACCGCTGGCAGGTCTTCAGGCACGTGGCGCTGCCGGTCGCAAGGCCAGGCATCACGGTGGCGTTCATCCTGGCGGTGATCTTCTCCTGGAACAATTTCGTGTTCGGCATCGTTCTGGCCGGCCGGGAGACCCGGACCCTGCCGGTCGCGGTCTACAACATGATCTCGTTCGAACAGCTGAGCTGGGGGCCGCTCGCGGCCGCGGCTCTCCTGGTGACGCTGCCGGTCCTGCTGCTGACCGTGCTGGCGCAGCGCCAGATCGTGGCTGGGCTGACGGCGGGCGCCGTCAAGGGCGGCTAGCCCTCACCGGCAAGATCCCTGCGCGCCCTGTCCACTTCCTCCGCGTAGCGCCGGAGCAGGTGGCCTTCCGTCAACAGGCCCACCAGCCAGCGCGACTCCGGATCGTCGACCACTGCCAGTTCCTCGGTGTTGGACTGCTCGAAGAGCATCGCCGCTTCCTTGGCGTCCATGCTGGGCACCAGCGTACAGTCGGTGCAGCGGAGCAGGCCCGCAATGGTGGACGGGCGATCCGCGGCACTGCCAGAGGATTCGCTGTCCTCAAGATAGGCGTCGGCGACCAGGACGATCCCGGCATAACGGCCGTCTTCATCGAGGGCGATCACCCGCTGGGTGGAGCCCAGCGGGATGGCGGCCCGGAACTGGCCGAGGGTCGCCGACAGCGGCACGGTTTTCACGTCGGACCGCATCATCGAGCCGACCGTGAGGTTGCGGATCCAGCCGATGTCCTGGGCGCTGCGGATCGTCTCGCCGCGCAGGTGCAGCCGCCAGGTCGAGAAGGAATAGCCGAACGTCTCACGCACCACGACCGATGACATGATCGATGCAGCCAGCACGGCACCACTGATGGCGATGTCGTTGGTCGTTTCCAGCACCAGGAACGTCATCGTCATGGGCCCGCCGACGATGCCCACTGCGAGGCAGGCCATGCCGACGACCGCAGCCATGACCGGTTCCGGGCTGAGCCCGACCCCGGCAGCCACGACACCCGCCTCGAACAGCTTGCCAAGCAGCGCGCCCAGCACGAGCGACGCGAAGAACAGGCCGCCGCGAAATCCCGATCCAAGCGAGATGGCCGAGGCCAGGATCTTGAGCACGAACAAGGCGGCCAGCGCCAGGATCCCCTGCTCGATACCCAGTTCCACATGCAGCACGCCATGCCCCGACGACAGCACCTGGGGTGCCATCAGCCCTAGCATGCCCACGAGCGCGCCGCCGAGAACCGGGCGGATGGGTGCCGGCAGCCTGACCAGACTGAATCCCTGCTCCACCAGGGCGACCAGCCGCATGATCGCCACTGAAACCAGGCCGCCGATCACGCCCAGCACGAGGAAGGGGACCAGGTCCTGAGGCCGGAGGGCAGGGACGATCCCGATATCGACCGGTGTCTGCACGGCACCGAGCAGTGACGCGGTGACGCTGGCCGCCAGGGCTGCCGCCATGACCGGCGCCACGAGCGCCACCGAATACACCCCGATGATCAGCTCGAAGGCATAGAACGCGCCGGTGATCGGTGCGGCGAAGGCCGCGGAGATGGCGCCTGCCGCACCGCAGCCAACCAGCATGCGCACGTCCGCGCGGCGCAGCTTCAGGGCACGCGCGATCCGCGAGGCGATGCCGGCACCCATCTGGGTGTAGCCGGCTTCCAGCCCGACCGACGCACCGAATCCGTTCGAGATGATCGTCTGCGCGGCGACCCGGATGCTCTCGTTCAGGGACATGCGGCCGCCATAGAGGGCATTCGCCTCGATGGGATCGATCGGGCGGCGGGCTGCGGAGCGGCGTGCCAGCCAGATGCTTGCGCCCATGAGCGCACCGCCGGCCGCCGGGACGAGGGCCAGCATGGGGTGGGCGAGGGAGGCCTGGGCGCTGATGCGTATGCCGTCCGGCAGCAGGAAGAGGAGGACGTTGAGCCGGTAGGCGATCCAGCTCATCGCGAACACGACCACGCCCGCCAGCACGCCGATCAGCGCCGCAAGCAGCACCAGGCCGACGTCACGATACTTCGGCATGCCGCACCACCCTCCCGCGACGACGATCCGGTACCGCTGCGGTTCATCGCACCAGAAGACTTGCGGTCGCCGTCACTTCCCGCCAACCCGGCATGCAAAGGAGGAGGCACGGCATGACCCGTCCATTGTTCACCGTCGGCTATGAAGGTCTAGCCCAGCAGGACGTCCTGGACGTCCTGAAAGCGACCGGGATCGAGCTTCTGGTCGACGTGCGCGCAGTCTCCGCCTCCCGGCGGGCAGGCTTCTCCAAGAATGCACTGCGCTCGGGCGTGGCCGCCGTGGGCGTCGACTATCTTCACCTGAGGGAACTCGGCACGCCTGCCGACGGCCGCCTGGCCGCACGGACGGGCCGCTACGACGAGCTCCGCCGGATCTTCGACGCCCACATGGAAAGCCCCGAAGCAATCCATGCCCTCGAAACGCTCCGGACGCTCGCCCGGCAAAAGCGCTGCTGCCTGCTCTGCTACGAGCGCCAGCCGCACCAGTGCCACCGGGTGATCATCGCGGAGCGGCTGGGCATGCCGACCCAGCATCTGCTGGCCTGAACATGCCTTGCCGCCCGCCTCAGTGTGCGTCGGAGAGGTTGATGTCCAGCACCAGCAGCCCCTCGACACCACCCTCGGACGCCTCGGTCAGCTGCTGCCCGAGCGACTTGTGCTCCGGATCGACCAGATAGGCGTCGCGCGCGGAGACATCCATGAAGTCGATGGTGAAGCCGTGGGTGTAGTTCTTGTTCAGGCCCTCGGGGCTGCAGTTGGCGCTGCCGTGGAAGTCGACCATGCCGGGGATGGCATGGCGCAGGCCGGCCAGCCCGTCGAAAATCCTCTGCAGCTTTCCTTCGTCCAGGTCCTTGCGCAGCTTGAACAGGACGACGTGGCGGATCATGCGTTTCACCTTCCCGAGCATGGAGGACGCGCAAGCTAGCGGTCGCTTGGAGAGCGCGCAAACACCTGTTCGGGTTCCCGCTCAGGCCGCCGCCGCTGCCGCCACGGTCTGCACCAGCCGGGCGAAGCTGCCGTCCGACAGCTGGAAGCGCACCCATTTCAACCGGCTCGGCCGGATGCGGACCACGCTCGAACCGTTGGCACCTGTATCGAGCTCCAGCGCGGGCGGGGCCGGCTCGAACCATCCCGCCTGCGGCAGGTTCCGCTCGGCGGTGACGATCTCCTTGCTGGCGTAGCGCCAAAGCGACGTGCCGAGCAGGTCGGTGGCCGGTACGCTCCACATGCGCGCTCTGGCTGGCGAGAGATCCAGCAGGCGGTGGGTCAGGTCGCAGATCAGGTGGACCTCGGCTGTCGACTGGCGGACCAGCCGTGCCAGCTCGCGGTCCGCCGCACTGTCGAGCCGGGCCTGCATCAGCCGCCGGATGTCCGACTGTTCCGCTGGCGTCGGCGCCTGCAGGCCGTTCTCCCAGCGCGAGATCGTGGTCTGCGATACGCCCAGCAGCTCGGCAGCATGGTGCTGCTTCATGCGCCGCAAGGTCCGCCATGTCCGCAGCGACCGGCCCAGTCTTGCCGGCTCCGCGCATGCAATCGAGATCTCGCTCATCTGAGCCTCCACGACGCATATTCTATTCGCTGCAAGCGTCGCTTGACCATGGCAAGAGCTAGCCGGCCGCGGATCGGCTGGAGTTCATGATGGCGCGATGGCTTGCGATCGGCTGGCTCTACCTGATGGGCGTGATCGCGGCGGCCCAGCTCGGCAAGATGTCGGCCCTGCTGCCGCTCATCCAGGCGGACCTCATGCTGGGCCTGACGACAGCCGCCCTGGTGGTGTCGTTGCTCGAACTCGGCGGGGCGACCATAGGCCTGATGGCAGGCAGGGCGATCGCCCGGATTGGCTACAGGCGCGCGCTACTTGCCGGCATCGCGCTGCTCGCCCTGGCCGGGCTGGGCGAGGGACTGGCTGGAGGGGCGGTCAGCTTGCTTGCCTGGCGGGTCGTGGAAGGCGTCGCCTACCTGGCGGTGGTGATCGCGGCACCGCTCCTGATCATGCAGACGGCGTTGCCGAACCAGCGGGGCGTGGCGCTGGCCCTGTGGAGCAGCTTCGTGCCGGTAGGCCTGGCGCTCGGCGCCATCCTGTCAGGCATCGTGGCGGACCTGTGGTCGTGGCGAGGCGCGCTGGTCGGCGGCAGCGCCATCGCATTTGCCGCGGCCATCTGCACGCTGCTCCTGCCGATCGGCCGGCATGGGCCGGTAGCCGCACCCATGTCCCGCCCCGCGCGGCCAGGCCCGGCGGCCTGGAAGCTAACCATGGCCTTTGGCTGCTACACGGCCTTCGAGGTGGGCCTGCTCGCCCTGCTGCCGATCTTCCTGGTCGACCGGGCGGGTGCCAGCACCAGTGCCGCCGGCCTCGTCACCGGCATCGCATCGTTTGTCACCGTGCTCGGCAGCTTCGTGGCGGCCTGGCAGGCCCATGCCCGGCGCGGCCAGCGCCTCTCGATGGTCGTGGCGATCATCCTGCCAGCCGCCATGCTGTTCCTCGTGTTCCAGGACGCTCCCGTGCCGGCTGTCGCCGCCACGGCCGCCATCGTCCTCAACGCCATCTCCGGCATCTTCCCAGGGTTGGCCTTTGCCATGCTGCCGCAGGTTGCCCGGACGGATCGCGAGCTGGCATCGGCCAATGGCCTGTTCACCCAGTTCGGAGCGGCCGGCTCGCTCCTGGGACCACCCCTGTTCGCGGCCTGTGCCGGGAGTTTCGGCTGGTGGGCGGCCGCCGCCTGCGGTGCCGTGGCGTCGATCGGCTGTCTCGTCTTGATGATGTCGGTTACCAAGGTCGGCGCCGCGCCATCGGCATCGTGCGACCTTGCGGAGAATTCGACATGAGCACCGAAGACCTGGCGACGCTGCCGCCCCGGTCATCGCGTTCGACGGGGACGATACCCTCTGGCACAACGAGACGCTGTTCTCGACCTCGCAGGACCGCTTTCGCGATCTCCTGCTGCGGCACGTGGACATCCCTTCCCACGAGATCGATGCGACGCTCCTGGCCACCGAGCGGCGCAACCTCGCCATCTACGGCTACGGCATCAAGGGCTTCATGCTGTCGATGGTGGAGACGGCGATCGAGGTCACCCGCGGACAGATCCCGGCCGAGGACATCCAGGCGATCCTGCGCGTCGGACGGACCATGATCGAGCACCCGACCGTGCTGATCGATGGCGCGGCGGAGGTGCTGGCGACACTGCGTGCCCAGGATCACGAGCTCTGGCTGATCACGAAGGGCGACCTCTTCGACCAGGAGAGCAAGATCGCCCGCTCCGGCCTGGCTGAACTGTTCCAGCGCATCGAAATCGTCTCGGAGAAGGACGACGCCACCTATCGCCGCCTGTTGGACCGCCACGGGGCGAGCGCCGACGAGTTCGCCATGGTCGGCAACTCGGTGCGCTCCGACGTGCTCCCCGTCGTCGCGATCAGGGGACGCGCCTTCCACATCCCCTACCACGTCACCTGGGCGCACGAGACCGTGACGGGCGAATTGGCGGCGGAGTTCGTGACGCTCGAATCGATCACTGAGCTGCCGGACGCGCTCCGCCGCTGACAGGAAGCCGGTCAGGCGGCCTTGCGGTTGCCACGGATCAGGTCCGATGCCTTCTCGCCGATCATGATGGTCGGCGCGTTGGTGTTGGAGCCGATCATGCTCGGCATGATCGAGGCATCGCACACGCGCAGGCCCTCGATCCCGCGCACCCTGAGCTGCGGGTCGACCACCGCCAGCTCGTCCTGGCCCATCTTGCAGGTGCCGACCGGATGGTAGGATGTGCGGCCGGAGCGGCGGAGGAACTCCTGGGCCTCCTGGTCCGAGCGGATGTCCGCGGGGTGATGGGCGCGCCTGACGAGCTTGGCGAACGCCGGCTGTGCCATGATCTCGCGCATCTTCTTCAGCCCCTCGACCGACACCCTCAGGTCGTAGGGCTCCGCCAGGTAGTTCGGGTCGATCACCGGTGCCGCGGCGGGGTCGCTGGAGCGCAGCGTCACCGACCCGCGCGAGCGTGGCCGCAGGCAGTAATTGTTCATGGTAACGCCAGCGCCGGACGGGACGGCCGCCACGCCCGCTTCCACGCCCGCACCCACCAGGAAATGAAACTGCATGTCCGGCACCGGTGCGTCGCGCTCGGCGAACCAAAAGGCGCCGCCCTCCACGATGTTCGAGGCGACCGGCCCCTTGCCGAACAGCTTGTATTCGAGCCCGGCCCACATCATCCAATGCCACTTCTTGTAGCGGTCGAAGCTGACCTGGTCGTTCAGCTCGTAGATGACGTCGGTGCCGTAATGGTCGTGCAGGTTCCGGCCAACGCCCTGAAGGTCGTGCGCCACCTGGATGCCCAGCGCCCGCAACTCGTCGGCCGGCCCGATCCCGGACAGCATCAGCAGCTTCGGCGAGCCGATGGCGCCTGCGGTCAGCAGGATCTCCCGGTTGGCGCGGACCTCGCGCTCATTGTTCGCCTGCAGGAAGCGGACCCCGACTGCCCGGCCTTGCTCGACGATGATCTTGGTCGTCCGGCAGTCGGTCATGACCTCCAGGTTCGGCCGTGAGCGCGCCGGGTTCAGGTACCCCACGGCCGCCGAGCAGCGTTTCCCGCCGCGGATCGTGGTCTGGTAGACGCCCGAGCCCGCCTGTTTTGCTCCATTGAAGTCCGCATTGTAGGGAATGCCGGCCTGCTGGCAGGCCCGCACGAACGTCCGGGTCAGCATCTGCGGGGCCAGCTGCGAGACCCCGAGCGGCCCGCCCACGCCGTGCAGATCGTCGGCGAAGGTGTCGTTGTCTTCCGCCCGCACGAACAGGGGCTTCACTTCGTCGAACGACCAGCCCGGGCAGCCTTCCTCGTTGGCCCAGCGATCATAGTCCTCCCGCGCGCCGCGGGTGTAGATCTGCGCGTTGATCGAGCTCGACCCGCCGATCACCCGCCCCTGGGCGTAGACGATCTCGCGGTTGTAGCAGTGCTTTTGCGGTGCCGTCGTATAGCCCCAGGTGAGGGGTCCGGCGGTGAGCTTGGAGAAACCGACCGGCATGTGGATATAGGGCTCGGTATCGGTCGGACCCGCTTCCAGCAGCAGCACCCGCACGTCCGGCAGCTCCGTCAGCCGTGCCGCCAGCACGCAGCCGGCACTGCCGCCGCCGACGATGACGTAGTCGTAGTTCTTCAAGACCAAGGCCTCCCGCGGCCATGTCACCGATGGCCGCCGACAAGTTCATCCTGCTGGCGAGAACGACCCAGGGTTAGGCGAAGATCGATGGGTCCATCACCTTCAGCGGCTCGGCCACCCGCGGTGCGAACTCCATCTGGTCGATCACGTCCTTCTTCGGGTCGATACCCGGCGCCACCTCGACCAGCACGATCCCTTCCGGCTCCAGCTGGAACACCGCGCGCTCCGTGACGTAAAGGACCTTCTGGCCCCGCTTTCGCGCATAGATCCCCGAGAACGTTACCTCGCGCACATGGTCGACCAGCTTCTTCACCTCGCCCGGCTGTTCCAGGACGAGCCTGCCGGGCTCGAACCGGTACCTGGTACCCTTGGCGTCGAACGTCCCGCAGAACACGATCTCCTTCGCGTTCTGGCTGATGTCGACGAAGCCGCCTGGGCCTACGACACGCCTGCCCAGCCGGCTGACGTTGACGTTCCCGATGCGGTCCATCTCGCCCATGCCGAGAAAGCCGACATCGACGCCGCCGCCCGAATAGAAGTCGAACTGCCGGGTCGAGCTGACGATCGCTTCGGGATAGCGCGCCGCACCGAACATGAAGTCGTCGTAGAGGTCGCCGTTATGGATGCCCTGTTCGACCGTGACCCACAGCGTCTGCATCAGGCCGCGCTCGCGCAGCACCCCGGGGATGGTGCCGGGAATGCCGTAGCCGAAATTGACCGAGGCTCCCGCCTGGATCTCCAAGGCGGCGCGCTTGGCGATGATTAGCCGGGGCCCGTGCGGCGGCTTCTCGTCGAGCGGTGCCTCGTCGTGCGGACGCCAGATCTCCCCGCTGATCGCCGGGTCGAACTCGCCGAGATAGGTCTGCTGCTGCCCGGGATGATGCACGACATGATCGACCAGGATGCCCGGCAGCGTCACCTGCCGCGCCGGCAACTGGTGCCGCGGAACGATCTCCTTCACCTGGGCGATCACCCGCCCGCCGGTGCTGTGGGTGGCCGTGGCGACGCCCAGCGCATCGAGATCCGCCGCCTCGTGGACGAAGCTGATATTGCCGGCCTGGTCGCCGATCGAGCCGCGCACGATGCCGAGATCCGCGCGGTAGGGCAGGTAGCGCAGCTTTTCCTCGCCACCGATCTCGATCCGCTCGACCACCTTGTGCCCGGAGCGCTTCGCCCGCTCGTTGGCCGCACCACCCTGCTCGCGCGGATCGGCAAAGGTCCCCAGG